>JABDBZ010000053.1 GCA_013288385.1 Bacteroidota bacterium | reverse complement strand
TTTTTTTTTGAATCACGGAATACAACATGAACATAACCTGTTGTTACATTACGCGGATGACTAAGTGTTGAAACAATCTTTTTATTGCTTATCACTTTAACGCCACCACCCCATGTTCCAGCATAAATAGTATCATTAATATCGGTTAATGATGAATATAATTCTTTCAATTGGCTATATGGATAAACAGTATCCTTTCCTATTTTATAAATAACTCCTTCTATAAGGGCTGTCAGAATATCACCCGATTTTGTTTGGATAACAGAACATAAAGATGGGTTTTCATTAAAACCTTGGGCGGAAGTGTAGGAATAACAATTTTTGAACTGGAGTTTTAGTAAGCCCCGGTCACCGGTACCCACAAACAAAATATTTTCGGATTTATTGTAGTACAGTGATTGAATATATTCAGAAGGAAGTGCATTTTCATGTACAACCTTATTACATGAAATTCTTAACAAACCTTGAGTTGTTGCAAGATAAAAAGTAGTGTCATTTATAAAATCAATATCGTTACAACGTGTGTTTTTTTGCTGTTCATTTGCCTGCCACACATTTTCTAATCCGAACTTTGTTTCTTTATAAACCCGTTGTGCACATATCACATAGATGGTTTTGTTATAAGGGTTGATCTTAAAATCAATTACGTCTTCATTCAACAAAAGCGAACATGTCTTGTTATTTCTATCGTATTTGTAAACTGAAATACCATTACCTACTAAAAACGTATTGTTGTGGGCTATTAAACATACCGGTTTATTTATTCCTGTTTCAGCAATTTTTTTAAAATGAAGTGTAGTAACGTGTGCACTATATATTTCGCCAACATTATTGACACAATAAATACTGTCGTTTTGAATACAGCCAGCTTTGGAATTTTCAATCATTTTATATTCAGGATACAAAGTGTAAAACGAGCCGTCGAGTTCCTCTCCAAAAAGGTTATTGGAAGATTCATGATAAAATAATTTGCTATACTGATGTGCTCTGTATGTTTCGTCTTTTATGAGTGACTTAAATTCTGATCCATTAAACGCTACAATACCATTGGAAGTGCTTAAAACCAGATTGCCGTTTTTTTGTGGTATGATACTTAACACCTGGCTTTGTGGTAAGCCGTGTTTGGACGAATACTGAGTAATAGTAAACGGGATATGAATATCAAGACTTTGTTCCAACAACTTGCCATTTGATTGGGCATGCGTATAAGACCAACAAAATAAAAAACCGATATAAAAAAAAATAAACCTCAAGAACAAAAAGGGTATGATTATAAAGATATTTATTTTATTATTTGCTTGCAGTAAAAGATTACTCACTTATTGTTAATACCACTCACTTATTAAAATGGTAAATCAAATCCGATTTTTACACGTCTGTTTTGTAGTATTCGATCTCACTTGTTTGTATATAAACTCAGTTGTACAGTTATTCACGAAAGTGCTTTTTTTCAAAATATTTTTGCTTTATGGAGTAAAAACTTTTAAAACTTTCCGTTCCGAGTTTCACATTTAAATTCTTTGGTTTCAAGAAAAATAATATTAAGTCATTACTCACTTATTGCTTTAATTACTCTCCGGTAAAGTTTTCACACTATTGTTTTTATTCCGGATTAATTTTATCTGTTGTACCCCTATTGTAGTTGGAGTGAGCTTTTTCTACAGTTAAAACCAATCGTATGAGATATAAATTAATACTTGCATTTTTATTCGTGTTTATTCTTTTCACAGGAAACCTCTTTTCCCAAAAGAGCAAGGATGGGTCTTATACGGTTACTACCTCAAATGAAGTGCTCAACCGTTATTCAGAATTAGATATAACCGTAATGGCGGGCTCTTCAATTTTAGTCGTAAAAGATATTAATGAATTGAATGGAACCAATACCGTTAGCACAGTTAATCCTTATGCAAACGATGTCTTATCAGCTGGCGACCTAGTGATGGTTATTAAAATGCAAGGTGCCTCAATGGATATTACAAATACACCTGCTTATGGATCAATTGCTAATTATAATGGTGTTGGTAATTACGAATTGATTGAAGTAGGTTCTGTGAACGGAAATACTATAACAATTGCTAACGGCTGTTCCGTAATAAAAGGTTATACTGTGTCAACTACCCAACGGGTGCAGGTGGTTCGTATACCTAGGTTAATAAATCTGGTAATAAGTCCACTCAAAACAATAACCGCGCCTGCGTGGCGTAGTTTGGTAGGAACTTCTACGTATGTGGGTGGCATCGTAGCTATTGAGGCTTCTGGCAATATTAATAATCAAGGAAGTATAACTGTATGGGGAAAAGGATTTAAAGGCGGGGATATAGATAATACTACGATGCTAAATCCTCCCTCTGATTATGTTACAACTAATAGCCAACATTCTGCAGAAAAAGGGGAAAGTATTGTGGGTAATCAGGCAGATTATGATTTGCTAGGTGGAAGATATGGTAAGGGCGCACCTGCTAATGGTGGTGGTGGTGGCAACGCGCATAACAGCGGTGGTGGAGGTGGTTCAAATGGTGATAACGGTATCTCTTATAATGGCCTCGGCGTTCCAGATGTGAGTAACATAAATTATATAGTTGCTTGGTCATTTGAACCAATGGTTTTTGGCAATAATATAGGCACATCTGGTGGCGGAAGAGGAGGCTATACATTTAGTCAGTCTAATCAGGATGCAACTACAACCGGGCCTGGAAATGCTGCATGGGGAGGTGATTCACGACAGACAGAAGGTGGCTTGGGTGGAAAACCCTTAGATACGCTCAATCATTCCTGCCTTTTTCTTGGCGGTGGAGGTGGAGCTGGTGAAGGGAATGACAATCCTCTTTCCGCTTCAGCTGGTGCAGATGGCGGAGGTATCATTTATATTAAAGCAGATGGTAATATAATAGGTGTTCCTGGTAGTTTTATTGATGCTAGCGGAAAAAGTGCTGACGCAACTATTAACGATGGTACGGATGGAGCAGGCGGTGGTGGTGGTGGTGGTTCAATATCAGTTTTTTCGGGCGGAATAATTCTTAACCAGGATATTACAGTCAGAGGAGGTAATGGTGGCGACCAGAATATTAATACTCCTCCAACCAATCAGGCAGAAGGTCCTGGTGGTGGTGGTGGTGGTGGTTTTATAATACTAACAGCGCCTTATCTGGGCGGCAACACTGATGTTTTAGGCGGAGATAATGGAGTAACCAATGCTACGGCTTTAACCGAATTCCCTCCTAATGGTGCTACAAGCGGAGGTACAGGAACTGTAATAACAAATGCCGCATTCCCAGGTTATACATTAAACGTCGATTTACATACTATTGCTTCAGGCAATAGTCCAACCTGTCTTGGAGCATCAAAAACCTACACTTTTATTGTAACAAATAAATCAGAATTCACTTCTGTGAGTAACATTACTGTAACCGTTCCCATACCTTCAGCCATAACTATTATTTCAAGCACAACAAGCACAGGTACCTATGCTTCCTCGGTTTGGACCATTGGTCTCTTAAACCCAGGGGCGTCTGCAACACTTTCCGTTCTTGGTACAATTACCGCCACAACAATACCTCCATTTAACGTTACCGCTTCGGCGGGTATTTCTGAATGTAACGTGGCAAATAACGTGGGACCGGTTGGTACAGCAACCGTTACTGATTTTTCCCTTTCTGTTTCCGAAACACCAACAGTGATTTGTTCTGGCAGCACATCCACTTTAAACGTATCGGGTGCTGCTTCATATACTTGGAACCCGGGCCTTGTAACAGGCCCAACAGTTACAATGTCGCCTGCTACCACAACTAATTATACGGTTACCGGAGTTTTAAGTGGCTGTACCCATACTACTGCAGTAACTTTGTCTGTAAACATTACTCCAACGATTACAGCATCAGCTACTTCAACTATTATTTGTAGCGGTAAATCTTCTACATTAAGTGCATCCGGTGCCAATACATATACCTGGAATCCGGGACCTATAGCTTCATCGGTTGTAGTGACACCAACCACCACTACAATTTATACTGTAACTGGAACTAACACCTTAGGTGGTTGCACCCATTCAATAGTCACAACAGTTTCGGTAAATACAACACCAACAATTTCCACTTCTCCAACCGCAACAACAATTTGCTCAGGAAAAACAACAACATTAACTTCTTCCGGTGCAGACACGTATACTTGGAATCCTGGATCACCGGGCTCCACCATTGCAGTCACGCCTGGTGTAACTACTAATTACACCATAACAGGAACTAATACCTTAGGCGGTTGCACCCATTCAATAGTCACAACAGTGTCAGTAAATACAACACCAACAATATCTACTTCGCCTTCCGCAACAACTATTTGTGCAGGAAAAACAATCATATTAACTTCTTCCGGTGCTAATACCTATACTTGGAATCCGGGAGCACCGGGTTCTACCATTGCGGTCACCCCAACGGCTACTACTAATTACACAGTAACAGGAACAAATACTTTAGGTGGTTGCACACATTCAATCGTCGCAACAGTTTCTGTGAATACAACGCCTACAATATCTACCTCTCCTTCCGCAACAATTATTTGTTCTGGAAAAACAATCACATTAACTTCTTCTGGAGCTAACACATACACTTGGAACCCGGGACCTATAGCGTCTTCGGTTGCAGTTACGCCTACCGCCACAACCATTTACACTGTAAAAGGAACGAATACAGTGAGTGGTTGTACAAATTCAGTTGCTGTAACGGTTTCAGTAAATACAACACCAACGCTTACAACATTACCTGGTACAATCACCATATGTTCAGGCAATACAACTACATTAATAAGTTCAGGAGCTAATACATATACGTGGAATCCCGGATCGCCAGGATCAACTATTGCAGTTACACCTTCCGCAACAACTATCTATACTGTAACAGGAACTAATACATTAGGTGGTTGCACAAATTCAGTTATCGCTACAGTTTCTGTGAATACAACGCCGACCATCTCAGCATCTCCAAGTATGATTACAATATGCTCAGGTAATACAACTACGCTTACTTCTTCCGGCGCCAATACATATACATGGAATCCCGGATCGCCGGGATCTACAATTGCTGTGACTCCTTCCGCAACCACTATATACACAGTAACAGGAACTAATACATTAGGTGGTTGTACAAATTCAATCGTCGCAACAGTTTCAGTAAATATGACACCAACCATATTGGCACTCCCAAGTGTCACCACTATCTGTTCAGGAAATACAACTACACTCTTTGCATATGGAACTGATACATACACTTGGAATCCTGGATCAATAATAGGTTCTACAAACGCAGTCACACCTTCCGCTACAACTGTTTACACAATAACAGGAACTAATACATTAGGTGGTTGCACAAATTCAGTTATCGCTACAGTTTCTGTGAATACAACGCCAACCATCTCAGCATCTCCAAGTACGATTACTATTTGTTCTGGAAATACAACTACACTAACCGCCGCCGGAGCTAATACATTTACATGGAATCCTGGATCAATTATAGGTTCCACAAATGCAGTCACACCTTCCGCTACAACTGTTTATACGGTTACAGGAACTAACACATTAGGTGGTTGTACAAATTCAGCAATGGCAACAGTGTCTGTGAGTTTGACACCCACCATATTGGCATTTCCTAGCATAAGCACTATCTGTTCGGGAAATACAACTATACTCTTTGCATACGGCGCTAGTACATTCACGTGGAATCCTGGATCAATAATAGGTTCCACAAATGCAGTCACACCTTCCGTTACAACCATCTACACGGTTACAGGTACTAATACATTGGGCGGTTGTACAAATTCAACCACTGCAACCGTTTCGGTTAACATAACTCCAACGGTCACAACATTCCCAGGTATGATTACCATTTGCTCAGGAAATTCAATTACACTTACCGCTTCCGGAGCCAACACATTTACATGGAATCCAGGATCACCTGGATCTACACTTGCGGTTACGCCTACGGCAACGACGATTTATACAGTAACAGGAACAAACACATCAGGTGGTTGTACAAATTCAATAGTTACAACAGTTTCGGTTAATTCAACGCCTACGTTGACTGTGCTTTCTAGCACTCCAACTATTTGTTCAGGTAGCTCACTCACATTAAATGCATTTGGTGCCAACACTTACACCTGGAATCCCGGAGCTTTAACTGGAGCTTTGGTTATTGTTTCTCCTTCATCAAGTGTGGTATATAGCGTTAGTGGAATAAGCGTAGCGGGTTGTATTAGTCCATTATTTACCCTGAATATCACAGTAAATCCTAATCCAACTGTTATAGCAAATTCAAATACTCCTGCTATATGTTTGGGTGGAACAACTGCATTAACTGCAATGGGCGCTTTGGTTTACCAATGGAATCCAGGCACACTTTCCGGAAGTTCTATTTCAGTTAATCCAAGTAGTTCTACAGTATACACAGTTACAGGAACCAACACATTAGGATGTACAAATACACAAACTGTGAATCTTACTGTTAATGCCAATCCAACACTTGGTGTTTCTTTGGGTTCACCCACAATTTGTTATGGCCAAACAACTTCTTTATCTGCAACAGGAGCAGTAACCTACACTTGGTATCCTGTTTTATTAAGCGGGGCAAGTATTTCAGTTACTCCGGCAGTAAATACAACCTACACGGTTACAGGAACAAATAATTTAGGTTGTACGGATACTCAAACCTCTAGTATTATTGTAAATCCAAATCCTACGGTTATTCCTTTTTGTAGCGATTCAATTATTTGTAATGGTGAAAGTACTGCAATAAACACAGCCGGAGCTGTTTCATATACGTGGTTGCCTGGCTTCATAAGTGGTTCAAGTGTTTCTGTGTCGCCAGTTTCCTCTACAATCTATACAGTTACTGGCACGAATTCTTTTGGCTGCACTTCAATAAATACTTTGCCGATATATGTTTCTCCAACTCCCACATTAACAGTAGTAGCTTCTGAAACACTTATTTGCTATGGACAAAAGATTACAATTTCTGCAGTTGGGGCTAATACATATACTTGGAGCCCCGGAGGATTCTATGGAAATACGTTTACCGCTTCACCTGCAAGCACCGTTGTTTACATTGTTAGTGGTACGAGTTCACTTGGTTGCACTTCACCTCCGGCAATAATTACTATCAGCGCAACTAGTGCCTGCGCAAACCCGATACTCGGGATCGCAAAAGCCGCGAGTATTCCGGTAAAAACAGAGGATGGAACTTTTGATATCACATATACGATCACTGTAAAAAATATGGGTAATGAGATTCTAAAAAATATTCAGGTAAAAGACGACCTGGAAAATTCCATTCCTTTGCCTGCAATCTATCAGATAAAAGTGGAACCTAATGTAACGGGCTCGTTAACTGCGAATCTTTCTTATAATGGTAGCTCAAATGTAAACCTTCTCAATTCAACATTAAGCAAACTGGCTCCGGGAGAAATAGAAACTATCATCATAAAAGTAAATGTTAATGTCAATTCGCTTAAGCAGATTAGAAATAGTGCCAGCGGAACAGCTATAGGAATGCAAAGTGGAAATGGAGTTTCGGATATTTCAGGAACAGGTTTTAATCCTGACGTTAATGAAAATAATAATCCTAATGAACCAGAAGATAATAATGCAACAATTACTGATATTCCGGAAGATACAGGTATAACACTTCCACAAGGTTTTTCACCTAATAACGACGGAGTAAATGACTTCTTTGTAATATCCGGCATAAACGAATTTCCGAATTGTAATTTAAAAATTCTTAACCGATGGGGTAATGTAGTTTACGAGGCCAATAATTACGACAACACATGGAATGGGAAAAGCAATGTAGGAATTAAACTTGGCAGCGGTGAAGATCTGCCGGATGGAACATATTTTTATTTATTAGATCTGGGCGTAGAGCAAAAAAATTACAAAGGATATATTTATCTAAATAGAACACCCAAATAAAAATTCAGCGAAAATGAAAAAGATAAAAATTATAATAATTCTCCTTCTGTTGTTTTCAGTTACCAACGCACAACAGGATGCTATGTTCACTCATTACATGTATAATACACAATGGGTGAACCCTGCATATGCTGGTACACGTGAGGCATTAACTATAACAGGTATAAATCGTTCACAATGGGTAGGATATGATGGCGCACCGGTAGATCAATCTTTCACAATGAATATGCCAATAGCTCAAAATAAAGCAGGAATAGGTTTAAGTATTTTAAATGACAAAATAGGCCCTGCAAAAAACACATTGCTTGCCCTTGATTTTTCATACCACGTGCGGTTAGATAGAAAGAGTAAATTGAGTTTTGGCTTAAAAGGACTGATTGATTTTTACAGAAATAATATGGCGCTTTTAAATGTTAGTCAACAAAATGATGCAGCTTTTGCACAAAACATAAACCAAATATCAAACAACTTGGGAGCAGGCTTATATTATCACCATGATCGTTTTTACATTGGAATTTCCACACCACGCTTAATAGAATACAAAGCTCAATCAGGAATGGTACAAGAAAAACGGCACTTTTATTTTATTACCGGCGCTCTTTTCCCGATGAACGATGACATTATATTTAAACCCACTCTCTTTTTAAAAGAAACTATGGGCGCACCAATACAGGCAGATCTCACAGGTTCTTTCGTTATTAAAAGTAAATACAATGTAGGTCTAATGTACAGAACAGGAGATGCTTTAGGCATTCTCCTTGGATATAGTGTCTCCGAAAAATTGTATTTAGGTTATTCATTTGATTGGTCTGTTATGAATACTACAGGAAAATATAATTCAGGAAGCCATGAGATCATGTTTCGGTACGACATAAAGATGAATTTGAAACCAAGGTCGAATTCGAATTATAAATTATATGAAAAATTCTAGCTTCAGTGCATAGAATAAAATATATTTTTCTTCTCATTGTTGGCACCACTTTCTTGCTAAATGCACAACTGAGCAAACGCGATCTCGAACTTATTGATTCTGTTCAAAAAATCATTTTAAAACAAAAGAACGACACGGCCATTATTTACTATGAGTGTATAAAAAATGAATATATATATGGAAAGGAACCTGGGCGTTCATTAAAAACCATTCCTCCTTTACTTGAAAAGGCAAAACGCATCAACCATGCCAATTCTATTTTAAGAGTTTATTCTGCTTATGAATTCAGTTTATGGCGAATGGCAGAGCAGGAAAACGACCTGAATAAAAAAGAGTACTATCTCCAAAGAGCAGATTCAGTTTGCACAGCACATCTAAAATATTGTATGCAAAGTTTTACAGGTAAACAATTTGTGGTCGCAGCTTCTCAACCTATTGGCCGTTGGCGTAGATTATCGGAGCTCTCCATTAAAAGAAAGGATGAGTATTTTCAGAAAGAGATTGGCGGATACAACATGCTCATTAATAAATACCAACTTCGAATATATCCTGAACAATTCATCAAGATCATGTTTGGCATGGCAGTATCTTATCAAAATCGCTTAAAAACCGCTGAAGCCGTTAATTGTTATTTAGTACTTACTCATTATTGTGATTCTATCAAAAAATTTGATGAAGCCGCCGGATTCTATAACAATGTAGGTTTTGCTTACTTCGCTGATGGAAATTACGTGGCAGCTCAAAAATACTATTTTTATTCTTTAAAAGCCATTGAAAATATTCCCGCCGACAGTTTTAAAATGGGACCACTTTACAAGGCCCGCTTAGATGATCATGGCGTCATACTTTCTAATATTGCCAATATTTTCGGTTTACAAAAGAATTACGAGCAATCGATAGATTATTTCAAGCGTGCTCTGTTTTGTTTCAAATTAAGTGGCAATACTGATCGTTACATATTGCTTACCTATCGTATTGGTACAAACTTCGCCAATGCGGGTAAGATTGACAGTGCTCAAGCCTATATTAGAAAATACAAGCAATTTGCTCATACGATAAAAGATACCACTAAACTCAAACGTTATGAGTTTAGGAGCAATTTACTTTCAGCGCTTATAGAATCAAAGAAAAAAAATTATCAGTATGCAGTTAGTTTTGCCATAAATGCTGTAAAAATTGCTGAGGATACGAAAGATGTGGGTATGATCCTTGAGTCCTATACAGCACTCGGTGGATACTTAGTGCTTAACGATCAACCCGCAAAGGCATTGGAATATTATAATAAAGAACTTTCTTATCAAAACAATGCGGGCGCATGGAAAGAGAAAACGTTTTCGAAACTTTATGTAGATAAAGGAAAAGCTTTTCTAAAACTAAATAAGCCTGATAGCGCTATTTCAAATTTGCTCGTTGCGAAAACATTGGCCGAAAAAGTAAATGTAAAACAGGAAATGAATTTTGTTTACCAAGCTTTAGCTGATGCCTATAGTGCCGCTAAGCAACCCGATAACGCCATTTTTTATTTAAGAAAACATATTCAGTATAAAGATAGTTTGATTGGTGATCAGGTAACACAACAGATAACAAGTACAAGTTTAAAATACGAGAATGACTTAAAATCGATGAAAGAAAAGAGCATTCGTGAGAAGCAACAGTTAGAGAACGTAAGAAAAGAGGAAGAACAAGCGCAGCAAAAAAACGTTCTAATGACAATTATTTTATCTGTTTCGTTGTTGGTGATTGTTGCCTGCTTCTCATTATTGAGGAGCAAGAGATCGAATGCAATGCTTAAAGAGCAAAAAGCAGAGATAGAGGAAAAAAATAAAGAAATTACTGACAGTATTAATTATGCAAAACGTATACAAAACGCGTTGCTTGCAGGAAAGCAATTAATGGATGAGAATTTAAAAGATTATTTTATAATATATAAACCAAAAAGTATAGTAAGCGGCGATTTTTATTGGGCTGTTAAAACTACGAATGAACGTGGTGAAGAGAACTTTATTTTAGTAACGGCAGACAGCACCGGGCATGGAGTGCCGGGTGCCATTATGAGTATATTAAACATTGCTTGTTTGGATAAAACAATTACCGAGGGAATAACAAGCCCTGATCTGATATTAAATGAAACACGCAGCCTGATAATTGATCATTTAAAAAATGATGGCAGCGCAGATGGAGGAAAGGATGGAATGGATGCAAGCTTACTGAGCTTTGACTTTAAAAATAGCATGCTAAATTTTGCTTCAGCAAATAATCCTGTTTGGATAATACGTAAAGGTAAATTAATTGAAATAAAAGGTGACCGCTTTCCTGTTGGTAAACATGACATGGATAATACAGAGTTTACATTACACACAATTGATATGGAGAAAGGAGATATTATATACACTCTCACGGATGGGTTTGCCGACCAGTTTGGAGGTCCAAATGGAAAAAAGTTTAAGCACAAACTATTACAGGAGTTATTACTATCAATTAAACAAGATTCGATGGAAGTGCAAAAACAAAAATTACTTGAAGCATTTGATAACTGGAAGGGTAACGTGGAACAAATAGATGATGTTTGTATAATAGGGATAAAAGTCTAGATCGTTCGATTCGCTAACAGGTAAGAAGTACTGGATAATAGGAGGCAATAAACTGGGTGAAAGTTTGGTTCAATTAACTACTAATTGCATCCCTTTCGGTCTGCAAAAAAATATTAATAACCTCCTTGCATTTGTGAGTGGTATAAAGTAGTATTTAAGAAAAATCTACAAATCTGAAAGTAGGTACAGAATATATTGCATTTTTAAAGACTAGAAAAAAAGAGGGCATACAATGCCATGATCCTATTTTTTGCTCAATTGAAAGTTGGTTGCAATAAAAGAAATTTAAGATTATAAAAATATTTTGCTCAACAAGATCCTTTTCGTTTTAAGAGTAAGTAAAATTGCTATTTTTATATTAGAATTGAAAACAAAACCATAGATAGACAAGTAGCGCTTATCCATAAGTTAGGTGCAAGCTGCCTGAAGTGCTAAACAATATGACAAGTAATTTTAAAATAAGAAATTTTATTGAAGTTGTATTTGAAGGGCGAGAACTTGACCTTCATAACAATTTTTCATTTGTCACTTATTGCTACGACAAGCAAGCAGACGAGTTAAAAGTCCACTTTGACAAAGCAAATGGTGACTGGGTTCCAACAGACGAATTTGATAAATTGACTTTTACGCTATCGAAAATTCACTACTTAAAGACAGTCGAACCGAAACCTGAAATAATCACTGACGACAATTGTTTGTCGGGCATTACTTTTTATTACTCGGACGACCGAGAGGACAATTCAAGCCTCCTCGACAGAGAACGACCAGAAAGTGAAGACGATATCATCTTCACTTTTGAGAGTGACAGAGTTATAAGAGTGAATTGCGACACGGTGACGCTTAAGGCGGAAAAGCTTAATTAAACTGGGTATGCAGCCAGCACCTAACAGCACCTAAAAAAATGCGGGAGGACAGTGCAGTTGCAAATGTTTTTTTTCAGCGGTATAAATTTATTCTTAAACATTTGCCATATCCGGTTGTGCAATTCATTTATATTTGCAGTAGCAGACAGAGAGTGCAAGTTATCCGCACTTTCTTTTAACTGCCAACCCTTATGTGTAACTTTAAATGATGACTCGACTGAACATATACTTAATACTTGGGATAGTTTTTATAATTCTGACTTGGCTTTTCGTTGGCTTTTTCCGTGATGACGAGTTTAACCAGCCAAACCTATTTACAAAATATCGACCGACATTTAAAGTTAACTTCTATTCTCCGGTTGGTATGCAGGACTTAGAACTTAACTACCTATCATCTGACAGAAAAATTGAAGAAATAGCTTTTCAAGAATTTGTAATAAAACAACATATTCAAAATAGCAGTGATGCAAGACTTTGGTATTTACCATTTATTTTAATTCAATTGACATTTACATTTTTTAGTTTTGGTTATTATAAAATCAAACGTAAATTGGTTTACAAAAATTGGCAACTACCAGCACATTTTATAATTTGTCTCGTATTAACTTCTTTTGGACTTGAATTCATTTTATACTTTGACAAATTAATATTGACAATAATTTTGTTGACATTATTGGTATTTATAAACTACTTCACGCTTTATTTATTAACCAGAAAAAATCGAATTTAGCTTGACAGTAATAAATGTGGAAAGGAAAACTACACCCAATACATGGCAATGACAAAGATCTTTTTCATAAAACGAAAATACAAAAACGATCATTATTGATTTTTTATTATCTTTAATTATTCACTGAGATATGTTATATCGGATCGCAATAATAAGTTTAAATTTTATTTTATTGGTATCCTGTTCTTTCCGTTCAATAGCTGAAGAAAAGAAAAAAGCCATTAAGACATGTTCTGATTTTGCACTTGGCCATTTTGGTGAAAAACTTTCGATATTAGACGATACGCTTTTTGTATTAACCGAAAAGGATTTTAATGATGGTACTGTTGAAAGTAAATATCGCGACAAGGCAGCATTCTCCGTAATAATCACATTGGAGTCACCAAAGTGGAGTTCCCGTAGTCTATACTTTGTATGTGACCAAAATGGTAATATTCTTAACAAAGATGATTACGAAATATTACCTCCAACACAACAAATTTCAAAATAAGTTGACTGTAATATAAGTTGACTGTAATTTTATCGGGAGGTATTAATTAGTTATGAACGATTAAAAAAAGAAGATATTCTTAATTATAAAATGGAATAATTTTATGTAGATGATTTTGAGATTTTATAAGAAGTTTGAATATGAAAACACTAATTAATTTATTAAGCGCTTATTATAACCAGGATGTTTGGGAAGAGTTTGTTAATGATAACCCACAGAAAATAGAGGCGTTAAAAATGGATTTACAAACACTATTATTAAGTAATGAGAAGAAAATCCATGAGGTTATTAAAATGAATTCAAGTGAACTTTCAATGGATACTCCTGAAGAATCTGCCGTTTTTATAAATGATCTGTATAATTATATTAAACAAAGAAACGAGTTTGATTATAGAACCTAATTTCCTTTTATTTATTGCTTTAGATTTTTATGGATTAGATGCTAAGCACCAAATAAACGTCGACTATTACAAATCCTTTATGCCAAATGTTAAAATATTGGCTCATTTATGGAATTTCTCCTGACAGAACATCAATACATTAAGGCCCCATAAAATCAAGCTCTTAAATGATTTTCTGTAAGTTTTACTGGTCTAAAAAGCAAAAATTTGTGCACAAAGTTTTGTAGATAAAACTATGCACAGTATTTTAATAGAATAAAAGGTTGGTAACATAAAGACTGTTACTGACGGTGGCGAAGCCGTGTATAAGAGCAAAGAACAAATTCGTAACGAACAAAATAAACCGCCAAACCAGATTTAACAATCAACGGGTCGACACGCTAAAGGAAATTGTGTATTTTTAAATTAATTTCTGTGCGTATAGACAGTTGAATGTTTCAAAAGGTCGCCGGTTGCCAAAGCCCGAAAAATGTTACCGTTAATTAATAAAAACAACATTGAAAATATTTTTACTCTGCATTTTGATCATCCTTACATTTAAATCACATGGACAAATTCCTGATTGGAAATTAGAAGATAATCGTATTGATAGTGTTTGTACCGTAACAGCTAAAAATTATATTTATCAAAAATTAGGCAAGACTTTTACCGACAAATATTTAAGCTACTACGGAATTTTTAGACCGGTAGTTTTATTTAAAATTAAAGGGAGTCATTGCAGACATAAAATTATACCAATTTACTGCGACACAACGAATATTGATACAAACTTTACAAAGGTTGACAAAAGCCAAATATTAAAATTCTTGACTGGAAAATGTAATAAAAATTATTGGATTGACACAACGGAAGCATTGAAAATTGCAAAAGCAACAACTGATTTCAAAAACTATGAGTATTACACCAGTCTTGTTTTTTTGGGAGAGAAGATGTATCCGAGATGGTGCTTTAAAATTTATTTCAATGCATCGTATGGAAACCCTACTGGCAAACAAATTTCAGTTAATCCAGTGACAGAAAAGTTTATGACAAGTTATTTTTTATCTCAACCATAAGACTTAACTGGCATTAACATTGAGTATGCGATAGTTTCGGTTCATAGCAAAGAAACTTTACAACTTTTCATTATTTTTATTATTAACACATTTTAAAATGAAATTATTTTTACTACTCATAATTTTTTTAATATTTTGTGCTTGTGATATTGCTCAGACAAGAAAACAGGTTTATTATACTATTGAAATCAGAGAATCTGGGATGCTGTTTGATGATTTTTTCACAATCAAAAACGATTCCATTATAATAATAAAAATGAATATCAGAGCTCATAAATCGGTTGACACATATTCAAAAGCATTAGCCGACATTTAAAACGAACAATTGTTAAAGCTTTGACAAAAGTTGATCTAAATAAGATTGAAAAAAATTATGTAAACAATCAAGCGCCAGATGACCTGGGGAATATGATTTCAAAATTACAATTGGTACAAACACAAAAGAATTTCATATTTACCAAGTTAAAGTGGATCAAATAT
>JABDBZ010000052.1 GCA_013288385.1 Bacteroidota bacterium | reverse complement strand
TCAGCAGGTAAACGTATGCTTACCGGTGAAAATTTATTCATGACGGTTTACACAAATAATAGTCAGCAAAAAAGACAAGTTACTTTTGCAGCTCCATACTCCGGAAAAATTATTCCAATGGATCTTTCAAAATTGGGCGAAAAAATTATTTGTCAGAAAGATAGTTTTTTATGTGCTGCAAAAGGTGTTTCGGTTGGCATAGAATTTCAAAAAAAATTAGGAACAGGTTTATTTGGTGGTGAAGGATTTATTATGCAAAAATTGGAAGGAGATGGAATGGCCTTTGTGCATAGTGGTGGTCATGTAATGGAAAGGACTTTACAACCCGGAGAATTATTAAAAGTAGATACAGGTTGTATTGTTGCATTTACGAATTCTGTTCAATACGATATTCAATTTATTGGCGGCATAAAAAACACATTGTTTGGTGGTGAAGGTATGTTTTATGCAACATTACGTGGACCAGGCAGAGTGTGGGTGCAAACGCTACCAATAAGTAGATTAGCCGGAAGAATTTTATCTTACGGACATGGCAGAAAAGAAGAAGGTGGAATATTGGGTGGCTTTTTAAATGGCGATTAAAAAGAATTATGAGTTATGAATGTTGAATTATGAGTTAAGCTTCATTCAACATTTAAACTAGAAACACAAAAGAAGAAACTTTTTTATACACAGAACAAGAAACTAAAAACATCAAACTAGAAACATAAAATGGCAAAATCAAATTATACAGAAGACAACATTAAATCTCTCGATTGGAAAGAACACATTCGTACCCGTCCTGGTATGTATATTGGCAAGTTGGGCGATGGCAGTGCGTTTGATGACGGTATCTATGTCTTATTAAAAGAGGTCATGGATAATTGTATTGATGAGTTTATGATGGGTGAAGGAAATAGAATTGACATCAATGTAAAAGATGGTGTTGTTTCTATTCGTGATTTTGGTCGCGGTATTCCATTAGGTAAAGTTGTTGATGTTGTTTCAAAAATGAATACCGGTGGTAAATACGATAGTGAAGCTTTTAAAAAATCAATTGGATTAAATGGTGTTGGTACAAAAGCGGTTAATGCATTATCGGTAAATTTTAAAGTAACTGCATATCGTGATGGTCAGGCTAAAACCGCTGAATTTAGTAAAGGCGAATTAATAAAAGAACATAAATTAATTTCTGCTCCAAGTGAAAAAAACGGAACGTATGTAGAATTCAGACCAGATGATTCTATTTTCAAAAAATACCATTTTGTGCATGAATACATTGATAGAATGGTTTGGAATTATGCTTTTTTAAATACAGGTTTAAAATTATATTTAAACGGACAAGAATATAAATCTGACAATGGTTTAAAAGATCTCTTAGAAAAAAATATTACTGGCGAAATACTTTATCCAATCATTCACATGAAGGGTGATGACATGGAAGTAGCCATGACGCATAGCAATGAGCATTATACCGAAGAATATTACAGTTATGTTAACGGTCAATATACCACACAAGGAGGAACACACCAAAGTGCATTTAGAGAAGCAATTGTAAAAACCATTCGTGAATTTTATAAAAAAGATTTTGAACCTTCTGATATACGTAAGTCTATCGTAGCTGCTGTTTCGGTTAAAGTGCAAGAACCAATTTTTGAATCACAAACAAAAACAAAATTAGGTTCAAACGAAATTGCCCCCGGTGGACAAAGTATCCGCAGCTTCATCGGTGATTTCATTAAACAACAGCTCGATAATTATTTACATAAAAATCCGGAAACGGCTCGTGCCATTGAAGCAAAGATTCAGGCTAACGAGCGTGAAAGAAAAGAATTAACAGGCATTCAAAAATTAGCAAGAGAACGTGCAAAAAAAGCATCTCTGCATAATAAAAAATTACGTGATTGTCGTGTTCATTTAGATGACACAAAAGATGCCCGCCGATTAGAAACGTCTCTTTTTATTTGTGAGGGTGATTCTGCAAGTGGCTCTATCACTAAAACACGGGATGTAAACACGCAAGCCGTTTTCAGTTTAAAAGGGAAACCATTAAATTGTTTTGGTTTAGGTAAAAAGATAGTGTATGAAAATGAAGAGTTTAATTTGATGCAAGCTGCATTAAATATTGAAGATGGAATTGAAAATTTACGTTATAATAATATTATCATTGCAACCGATGCTGATGTGGATGGAATGCATATTCGTTTATTATTGTTAACCTTTTATTTACAATTCTTTCCCGAACTTGTAAAAAATAATCATATTAAAATATTACAAACACCATTATTTAGAGTACGTAATAAAAAAGAAACTGCTTATTGTTATAATGATACGGAGCGTAAAGCTGCAATTGCGAAATTAGGGCCAAAACCTGAGATTACCCGCTTTAAAGGGTTAGGTGAGATCAGTCCGGATGAATTTAAACACTTCATTGGAAAAGATATTCGTTTAGAGCCGGTATTATTAGATCAAAAGGCGAGCATCCAGGAATTATTGAATTATTATATGGGTAAGAATACGCAAGAAAGGCAAGAATTTATAATCGACAACCTTAGAATAGAGCTCGATGCAGAGGAAGAATTACTCGCATAATTATATTTAAATTAGTTAATATCCGTTAAAATATTTATTTTTATAAACTTTGGTACACCAATTGAAATACCTTTAAACAAGAAAACAAAAACTTAAATCATGAAAACGACAAAATTAATTTTGATTCCAGCTTTAGTTATGTTAACAGTAGTTGGATGTAAATCGAAAGCAAAACCACTCGAAAAACAAACCGGTGCAGTTGAACTATCTTTACCTTTTAGTTCAAAAGAATACAAAACTGACCAGGATTTCTACCGTGCTAAAAACTTGGGTAAATCTCCCGATTTGGCAGCTGCTAAAAAAATCGCAATGAATAATGCTAAGTCTGAAATGGCAAGTAATATTCAATCGATGATCAAAAAAGTAACTGATCAATATACTAATCAACGTACTGCAGGTAAAGATCAAGAGTATGAAAATAAATTTGAAGAGTTGGGTCGTGAAGTAACCAATCAATCTTTAGCTAACGTTGTTGTTAAGGACGAAAAAGTTTTCCAAGAATCAAACGGAAGCTATACATATTGGGTAGCTTTGGAAGCTGATAAAAAAGAAGTTTTCAAACAGTTGGACACTCAAATTTCAGCAGATAAAAAACTGCAAGTAGATTATGATAAACAAAAATTTCAAAATATATTTGATGCAGAAATGAAAAAAGCTGCTGATGGACAACAATAATTAAGTCTTAAAATAAAAAGAGCATCTGTTAAAAGGGTGCTCTTTTTTTAATTAAAAAAATAAGCATTGAAGCTTTCATGGCGAAGTGCTAAATGAAAGTGAATTTAAAAAGTGAAGACTAAACTCAATATAATAATTTTATTATTTCTTTTGGCGGCTTGTAGCGGCACAAAAAAATATTTTAAAGCTGCTGAAAAACTCGAAAAACAAGGCTTAGTAAATGAAGCAGCTGAATTCTATTTAGAATCGTTGCAGCGAAAACCAACGAATGTTGATGCACGAATTAAATTAAAAGATGTCGGGCAAAAGTATGTTTCTTTTTTATGTTCTGAATTTTTTAGAACATACAATACTGGTCAACTGGAAACATCTATAGATGATTTCGAGAAAATGAAAGACTTCAATTCACGTTGTGAAGTTCAAAATGTTCAATTAAATTATCCTTCGGCATATGAAGATGATTATAAAAGCGCGATTGAGAAATATTGCGAAAAAAATTATGATATCGGTGCAGACCTTGTGAAACAAAAGAAATATACGGAGTCGTTAGTTTATTTAAATAACGTGAATAAGTATAAACCGGAATTCAAAAAAACAAAAGAACTAAAAATTACAGCTACTTGTGAACCAATTTATCAAGTTGCAATTACGCAAATGGAAGGGAAAAATTATTTGTTAGCTTTAAATAATTTAAACACTATTCACACTAATACAGAATCTTATAAAGACTCAAGAGCCTTATCAGAACTATGTATGAATGAAGCAACAAAGGATCTTTTATTGTTTCAACCTAAAAACTCCGCATATCCAAATATTACTGATTTTTTATTCAATAGTTTTTCTCAAACTGTTGTACAAAATTTCAAGACAATGAATGTGATCAATAATTCGCCTTTTGTTTTTCTTCCAGGAAATGATATTGAAAATAATGTAGATTTGATTCAAGGGATTAGAAAAGCTTCTGGGGCAGATTTTTTTTATGTATTTAATGTGACGAATAAAAGTACACAGGTTTCCGGGCCACAAAAGACGTTATCAAAATGTTTTCAAAGATTTACTTTCAAAGGAAATAATGGCATTTTTATGACAGATTATAAAGCCACAGATTATTATGAAGTTAGATCGAAAAGAACTTTTTCATATAGTTTTAATTATAAATTGGTAAATGCTTTAACCAACCAAATTGTGACTTTTCAAACAGTTACCGTTAGTAAAGTAGATGAAGTTGATTATAATGAATTTGCTTATGCACCAGCCGGAAACTTAAATGATTATACACCTTATAATCCTTTAACTGTTGGCCTTTTAAATCAGTATAATCCAACAGCATGGCGTAATTTATTTACGGCAAATAAAACTTTGAAAACCGAACAGGAATTGGAGACTTCGGTTAACCAAGAAACAATTAAATTATTTTCTCAAACTTTAAGTAATTACGTGAAGTAAAAGAATGAATAAACAGATAAAATATTTGATACTTATTATTTTTGTTTGTCAGCAATTAGTTGCTCAAAAGCAAAAAGGTGTAGGAGAGGTAGAAGTAAAAATTCCTAATTGGGTAAGTAGTCGTCCGCCTGGTGGGCTTAAATACATTGGTATCGGCGTTGCTGATAAATCGCGTTCTTCAGATTTTCAAATGGATGCCAAAAAAAATGCATTGTATGATTTGGCCTCTGAAATAAAAGTAGATATTTCAACCAATTCAGTTCTTTATAGTGTTTCAAGTAACAATTCTTACGATCAAAACTTTAATTCACTTATTAAATTAAGTAACTCAGATAATATTGAAGGTTATACTTTAGTTGATACTTATGAAAATGACAAACAATATTGGGCTTATTATGAATTGGATAAATCAGAATATGAAAAATCAAAAGCTCTGAAAAAACAAAATATTATTTCTAAAGCTTCCAATTTAATTAATGCGTCATTTTCAGATGAGAAAAATAAAAATTTCTCGGCCTGTTTAAAAAAGCGAATTCAAGCCTTTGGCGTTTTAAATCCTTATTTAAATGAGGAGATTGTTTTTAATCCATCTCAAACAAATGGCGTTAATAATGTAATTGATCTCACCAATTTAATTCAAAATCAATTACAATCTATAAGTATTGTTCAACCTTCTATAATGCCTGTTGTTAAGCCTTATCAGCCTAATTATGTGCCAATCAATTTCAGAATAAATATTAATAGTGTTGTTGGTTTAAATGATTTTCCTTTTAAATTGGATAGCGATGATGATTTTTTAAAACTGGAAGAACAAGTATCAACGAATTCTGCCGGCGATCTTCAAATAAAGATTATGCATGTTGAACCACAATTTCAGCTTTCGTCAATTACTTTGAGTCCGGATATTGAAAGATTAACGGCAAATGATTCTGTTGGTAAGGCAAGCATTACATTACTGAAACAGTTCATTCAAACACCTTCATTAAAAGTTCAGATAAGTATTGTACCTATCAGTGTTTTTATTTCTTCTAAAGAAAGTAATTTTGGAAAGCAATTATCATCGAATATGATAGGGCAATTTGTACAACAAAAATTTAATGGCGCAGAAATAAAAATTGTTGATAATGCAAAAATCGCAGACTATATTATAGAATTGGATGCAAATACTTCAACTGATATTAGTGATGACATTCTTCAAAAAAGCTATAATTTAAATCTTACGCAATTAACTATTAACGTTGATTTAAAAAACACTAAAGGCGAGGTATTATACAAAAGTATGGTTTCCGACATTTATGGTTACGCCAATAGTACTGATAAAGCCGGCATAAATGCCTATAGCGACTCTAAGCTAAAAGCTAAATTAGGTGAATCTCTGTTTTTCCTGAAAAGAAAAATGGTGATTTATTAGTGTAAGAATTGTCTTTTTTACGGACTCAATCATTAATGTTTTTTACCTACGACACCGTAAACCAAATTAAAAACTTTGACATTATAAAAGTAGGCTTTTAATCTTTTTTATTAATGCTATAAATCATAGCCACGTCTAACTTAAAGTCAGAGTATCTTTCATGTCGTTAATTAGAGTAAAATAAATGATTATGTAAAATGATAAAAGAAGAAACTCAATTGGCTATACCTGATGAAAATATAATGAGTAAGATTTATTTTATCAGAGGGCATAAGGTTATGTTGGATAAGGATTTGGCGGAACTCTATGGAGTTGAAACAAAAAGGGTGAACGAACAAGTCAGAAGAAATATAAAACGTTTTCCTTTGGATTTTATGTTTCAGCTAACCCAAAATGAACTAGAAATCTTGAAGTCGCAATTTGCGACTTCAAGTTGGGGAGGAAACCGAAAATTACCTTACGTATTTACTGAACATGGTGTACTCATGTTATCAAGCGTTCTTAATAGTGATAAGGCGATAGATGTGAATATAAGAGTCATGCGAATTTTCACTCGTTTTAGACAAATGCTTACCGAAAATACAGAACTACGATTGGCGATAGAGAAATTAGAAAAGAAAACTGATAATAATTCTAAGAACATTGAAGTAGTTTTTAAATATTTAGATGAGTTGCTTGAAAAGAAAAAAGACACAAAGTCTAGAAAATATATTGGTTATAAAATACCCAAAAAGAAAAACTAATAAAATTTAAGGTTTTCATTAAAACTATACATGCTTAATAAGCTTATTTATATAAGTATCAAAATCAATTAATTATAGTTTTATAGGATGCTTAGAATTTTAAACTCTGTAATTGTTAGTAAACCCCGTATTTATTCACACCTTTAACATTTTGTAAATATTATATTTGCACCTTTAACAATTGAACTTGCAATAAAATGAGCGACCCAAAAAATCATTTATTTTCTGAAGAAGGCCACGGTGAAGTAGAGCGCATAACCCATGTTTCTGGGATGTTCAAGACTTGGTTTATTGATTATGCCAGCTACGTAATTTTAGAACGTGCTGTGCCTGCATTAGGAGATGGATTAAAACCTGTTCAACGCCGTATTTTGCATAGCATGTGGGAGTTGGAAGATGGTAGATATAATAAGGTTGCTAATTTAATCGGAAACACAATGAAGTATCACCCTCATGGTGATGCGAGTATTGGCGATGCTTTGGTGGCAATTGGACAAAAAGATCTCTTAATAGATTGCCAGGGTAACTGGGGAAATATTTTAACCGGTGATAGCGCAGCGGCTCCTCGTTACATCGAAGCTCGTCTTTCTAAATTTGCACTTGATGTTGTTTTTAATCCTAAAACAACTGATTGGTCGCTGAGTTATGATGGTAGAAATAAAGAGCCCATTACACTTCCTGTAAAGTTTCCATTATTATTGGCACAAGGTGTAGAAGGTATTGCAGTAGGATTGGCTTGCAAAATTTTACCACATAATTTCAACGAATTAATTGATGCCTCAATCCAAATTTTAAAAGGTAAAAAAGCAACTATTTTCCCGGATTTTATTACTGGTGGCATAGCCGATTTTAGTGAATACAAAGATGGTTTACGCGGTGGAAAAATTAAAATTCGTGCACGCATCAAAGAACTTAATTCAAAAACATTAGTTATCACTGAAATTCCTTTTGGTACTACAACGGGTTCTTTGATAGAATCGATTTTAGCAGCAAACGAAAAAGGAAAGATAAAAATTAAAAAAGTTGAAGACAATACTTCTGAAAATGTAGAAATACAAATTCATTTGCAACCAGGTATTAGTCCTGATAAAACAATCGACGCGCTTTTTGCTTTCACCAATTGTGAAATGAGTATTTCGCCAAATGCATGTACCATTGAAAAACAAAAACCGCGTTTTGTTGGCGTAAGCGAAATGCTTAGATTATCAACACTTCAAACGTTGGAATTATTGAGACATGAGTTAGAGATTGAATTAAAAGAACTTCAGGAAAAATGGCATTTCTCTTCTTTGGAAAAAATATTTATTAAAGAAGAAATGTATATCGACTTTAAAAAATATTCTAACAAAGAAACATTATACGAATATTTATACGATCGTTTTAAGCCACACAAGAAGAAGTTTTTACGCGAGGTAAACGATGAGGATCTTCATCGCTTAACGCAAATCGCCATGATACGTATCACCCGTTTCGATAGCATCAAGGCAGATGATTTTATGAAAGAGTTGGATACTAAAATTGCGAATGTAAAACACAGCCTGGCTAATTTGACAGAGTATGCAATTGAGTATTTTAAAACATTAAAGAAGAAATACGGAGAAGGTCGCGAACGTAAAACCGAAAGCAAACAATTAGAAACCATTGTGGCAACTGAAGTTGTAATGGCAAATGAGAAATTGTATATGAACCGTGCAGAAGGATTTATTGGTACCGGATTACGGAAAGATGAATTTGTTGTTGATTGCAGTGATATTGATGATATTATTGCTTTTACCAGAGAAGGCAAAATGAAAGTATTTAAAGTTGCCGAAAAAGTTTTTGTTGGCAAAGATATTATTCATGTTGCTATATTTAAGAAAAACGACGAGCGCACCACATATAATATGATTTATAGCGACGGACCAAAAGGCATTACGTTTATGAAACGTTTTAATGTTACTGGCGTTACGCGAGAAAAAGAATATGATCTTACGAAAGGAACAAAAGATAGTTATGTATATTGGTTCACGGTTAATCCAAATGGTGAAACAGATAAAGTAATTGTAAATTTGCGTAAAGTAAGCGGCATTCGTAAATATGAAATTGATTTAGATTTTGCCGAATTGCCTGTGAAGGCAAGAAGTTCAGTAGGAAATATTGTAACCAAATATGCCGTAAATAAAGTTATCCTAAAAGAAAAAGGAGCTTCTACTTTAGATGCTGAAGATTTTTGGTTTGATGATACAACGCACCGTTTAAATAAAGAAGAACGTGGTACGTATCTTGGTAAATTTTCGGGAGACGATAAAATTTTATCTATTACGAGTAAGGGAGCATACAAACTTTACACATACGAACTGACGAATCATTTTGATGAAGATATTATTTTAATTGAAAAGTATTATCCGAGTCAAATTCTCACATGTATTTATTATGATGGCGCAAGTAAAGAATATTATACCAAACGTTTTTTACCGGAAGCAATAAGTACAAAAACATTTATTATTGCAGAGCATCCTGAATCTATAATTGAATTGATTACAAATCAGGTGAACCCAATTGTGGAAGTAAAATTCGCAAAGGAAAAGGGAAAACAATTACCTGATGAAGTAATTAAAATGGTTGACTTCGCACCTGAAGTTAACATGAAGGCCAAAGGAAAAAAATTATCTTCTTATAAAGTAAAAGAAATAAATCTCAAAGAACCTGAAGAAATAAAAGCTGCAAAAAAGTTTTTAGCAAAAGGAAAAAAAGGTGATGATGAAAAAACTGGCTTATCCCCAATGGAATTACATCGTCGCGCTATGGAAAAATTAAAAGGTGGTAAAGATTTTTTTGACGGAGATGGACAAATTACTTTTGAGTTTTAATTCGCCCTGATACTCCCATTCTTAATAATATAATCAAAGCCATTGATGTTAAATGATTTTCCGGAAGTTTGACTAATCAGTTCTGTAATATCTTGTTCAATGGTATGAATGCTTCCTTTTGTTTTATAGGCAATGTTGAGGTAATCGGTATTAATTTCCATGCCTTCATACACACCACATAAAATAACACGCACCGGAATTTTCACACGAGATATTAAACTCAAGTCGCGAACCTTTGCCCAATTATCTGCAATTAAAATAATGTTATCTGGTTTTCTTACTTTTTTTAATCCGGTTAAAATTGCTTCCACTACATTTTCGGGTGAGTCGCCACCTTCACCTTTTTTGATGGTGAGTTTCATTGTGCTCACTAAATCGTCGGTTGATTTTGCTTTGCAAATATAAATGCCTCCTGTACTACCAATTTTTTTTTCAGAATCTTTTTTATTATCGCCATCATTAAAAAAAACAAAATATTGTTGTGCCGTATCTTTTAAAAAATGAAGTTTTAACCAGGTATTTATTTCTTTCGGATAAGGATACATACTTGCTGTAAGGTCAGTAACAATAAGCGTTTTACGCCATCTCGGGTTTCTTGCCAAAACTTTATAAACACCGTAATTAGCAGTGTCATCCATATTAGGTTCAAATTGTGTTTCTTCATTTGTGCTTCTACTTTCGAAACTAAATTTTCCATTTTTATCATACACCTTATATACGCCATCTAAGTTTCCTTTCTTGTAATTTCCTTCGGCTTTAATATGTCCGTTTGTATGGTAAGTAATTTCGGCACCTTCCTTCACGCCATTTTTATAATTCTCAATCAATTCTTTTTTGCAATTTTTTGAATAATAAGTTATTGGTCCATCCAACACACCATTATTATAATAGGTTTCCTGTTTCACGCAATTGCTAATGTTATTATGCCAATGAATTTCCAAGCCTTGTTTTTTGTTATTTTTAAAAACCACTTCTGTCTTTAATTTGCCACCAACGTAAAAACTTTTCCAAACGCCTTGTTTCAAACTGTCTTTATCAATAATATTTATGGTGTCACCATCATGCAGATCATAATGAATGTATTGGCCTTTAGCAGATAAAGCCGTGAACAACAAAAGAATATAAGTAATAAAGTACCTGAGCATTTAAGTATAAATTTGATTAAATTTGCACGATAAAGCAAATTGTATGCTCGAAAAAATAAATAATTTATTGTTGGAAGTTGAAGCCTTCACAGCTAATACCAAAGAACAGGTTGAAGAATACCGGATCAAATGGTTAAGCAAAAAAGGCGAGGTCACGGCATTGTTCGAAGATTTTAGAACTGTGCCAAATGAAATGAAAAAGGAAATTGGACAGAAGCTGAATGAATTAAGAAATAAAGCGCAAGAGAGAATAACAGAATTAAAAGAAAAATTTGATGGAACAGAACAAGGCAGCAATAATTCGGAGAAAGATTTAACTGTCCCGGCTTATCCAACAATTCAGATTGGAAGCAGGCATCCATTATCAATTGTGAAAAATGATATTATTGATATTTTTTCGCGTATTGGTTTTACAGTAAGTGATGGAAGAGAAATTGAAGATGATTGGCATAATTTTTCCGCATTAAATACGCCTGAAAACCATCCGGCGCGTGATATGCAAGATACTTTTTATGTGAGCCTAAATCCGGAAATGGTTTTGCGTACACAAACTTCAAGTGTGCAAGTGCATATTATGGAACGTCAAAAACCACCAATCAGAACTATTTCACCGGGAAGAGTTTATCGTAACGAAGCAATTAGTGCACGTGCTCATTGTCAGTTCCATCAAGTTGAAGGGTTGTATATTGATGAAAAAGTTTCATTTGCCGATCTCAAACAAACCTTACTTTATTTTGCGAGAGAAATGTTTGGTGCTGAAACAAAAATTAGATTACGTCCGAGTTATTTCCCTTTCACAGAGCCAAGCGCAGAGGTTGATATCAGTTGCACCATTTGTGGTGGAAAAGGATGCAATGTATGTAAGCAAACCGGCTGGGTAGAAATTTTAGGATGCGGTATGGTCGATCCACAAGTGTTAGATAATTGCAAAATAGACAGTAATAAATTCAAAGGCTTTGCATTTGGTATGGGTATTGAACGTATTGCAATGCTCAAATATCAAATAAAAGATTTGCGTTTATTTTTTGAAAATGATGTTCGCTTTTTAAAACAATTTACTGCAGTTTAAAATTTTATGTCACGACAAAGTAAAGTAGATACATTGTTGACGATGCTTAAAATTGAACCGGAAGATATTTTTCTTAATTATTCTTTAGGTTTAGAATATGTTGCAGATAATAATTTTGACTTAGCTGAACAAAGTTTTAAAAAAACCATCTCTATTCAACCGAATTATATTCCTGCATTTTATCAATTAGGAAAACTTTACGAAGCGCAACAAAAGAATGAAAAAGCTTTAAATTTATTTAAGCAAGGACTTCAATTTTCAATTGAGCAAAAAAACACGAAAGCAATAAATGAGTTTAATGAAGCTTTATTTATGCTTGAAGACTAGTTAATCGTCTAATAATCAATCTCTTCCAAAGCAATTTCATCCAAAATTTTTTTGATTTTGAGGCAATTTTACTATATTTATAGGTTGTGATCACATTTTTATAAATGAAGTATAGATTATTGTTATATTTTTTATTTGGTTTTATTTGTGTTTATACAAACAAAGCTCAGGTAAGTTATAATAGTGCGGCAACATATGGTCTTCGAAAAATAATCCCTGCTTATTCAAATAGTGCTATACAAGTATTGAGAGCTTGTGATAATGCAACTGCCAATATCGGTTTTACTTCTTGTGGAGATTTAGATACAACTACATTAAAAAACTTTGTACTTGTCCCAAATCCAATAAGTGCTATAACATCTTCAGTTGGCGCTGCATATGGTTTAAGAAGATTGAAATGTGGCGCTACATCAGCTATTCAAGTGCGCAGATCATGCGATAACGCAACTCTCAATATTGGTTTTACTGCTCTCGGCGATTTTGATACGGTTTCGCTCAAAACATTTGTGATAGCTTCAAATCCTTTAAGTGCAATTAGTGCAGCAGCTGCAGCAGCATATAGTTTAAGAAAATTGAGTTGTACTTATGCTGGTAAAGCAATTCAAGTACGTAGAAGTAGTGATAATACTACTCAAGATATTGGATTTACAGCATCAGGCGATTTGGATACTGCTTCAATGAAAACCTTTGTGGGTGCAAACAGTGCTTTTGTTACAATTTGGTACGATCAAAGTGGGAATGTTAGAAATGTTACACAGGTAACAAATGCTCTTCAGCCAAGAATTATGAATGCAGGTGTTATTGATAATGACGCGAATGGAAAGCCAACTGTTTTTTTTAATGGAACTTATCTTACCAATAACGCGTTTGTTCTTACTACTCAACCCATAAGTACTTCATGTGTATGGAAAGCAACTAGCCTTGCAAATCCTGGTGGGGAAATTTTCGGTTGGGGAAATAATACTACTTTGGGCTCTCGTTATGGTGCTTGGTTTAATTTTATAAGTGCTACGCAAGGTGATTATGGAGTTGAGGACTTGGGTGCAGGTATTGTTGGCACAGTCTTGAATACAAATACATGGTATATAGCTTCTCAGATTCTCCCGAATTCTACTGTAACAAATCTCACACAATGGATTAATGGAACCGCACAAGTTATGAGTAATATTAGTGCACCGGGTAATTTAAATATTGTAGCAGCAGGCAGTGAATTTGCTATTGGTACAATTCCCATCGCTCATACACAAGGAATAAATGGCAATATACATGAGTTGATATATTTTGGTTCTTCTTTGTCTACTGCTGATAGACAATACTTGGAGTGGGGACAATCACAATATTATAACATCGCTGGCCCTGTATTATCAGCGACTTTACCTGCTGGAGCTCCAAGTGCGTATGCCACTACTTGGTACGATCAATCAGGAAATGGTTATAATGTAACTCAAGCAACAGCAGCTTCACAACCACGAATTATTAATGCAGGTAAAATAGATCAACAAAAAGGAAGGCCATGTCTATTCTTTGATGGAGTTGCAAGTCAAATGACAAATTCAGTTTATTCGTGTTTATTAAATAGCCAAACACCTACGTGGAATGCAGTTATTTGGCCTATTGCAACCAATAACGCATATGCTGCAATTGCATCTTGGCGTGTTGCAGGCGGGGTTTGTAGTCAACTTGAATTAGGAGGTAATAATAATTGGAATACATGTTGGTGGAGTAATAACGTTAACTGGACAACAATCAATGGTACTTCAATTGCTAATGGAACATTCCAAATATTGACCGCGCTGACAAATGCTACATCCACACAAATGTATTTTAATGGTAGTTTATCATTTAATAATACGGGCCAAAGTAACACAGCGGCATCAGCAGGAAATCCGGTTAATGGAAATATAACACCGTTGATAATAGGAAATGACAATTGTTGTGGAGGAAGATTTATAAAAGGATATATACCGGAAATTATCCTTTCTTCAAATTATTTTAGTACAACCGATAGGCAATATTTGGAATGGAGTCAAGCTCAATATTACACTGTGGCTGGCCCTGTTTTAGTTAATTTACCAGGAGCAGCGCCGAGTGCATCTATTGCAACGTGGTACGATCAATCAGGAAACGGAATAAATATACAAGCAACCGGGTCAAGGCAACCACAAATAATGAATGCAGGTATTGTAACAAGATTAGGTTTAGCAGGCACATGGCCTACCATACAAGGTAACAATGCATTGCAAACAAATTTAACGGCAACTTTTGCTGCTACGTATGCTGGTTCTGCATTATCTGCTAATAGTGTATTACAAGCTGATGCAAATTCTAATGCCAACCTAAGAGTGATGTCTTTTGGCAATAGTGCATTAACAAGCGCCGATTGGAGTAACGTGAATTATTGCAATATCAATCAAAGAAATAATAATCAATTTGTGATTGAACGCAATGGTGTAAATCCTGCAACTACGTTTGTTGTTGCCACGCCAATGGTTTTATCGGCCCGTTTTGATGGCGCAAATCATCAGTTATTTAATGATGGAACTGGTTCTGCTACAACTGCAGATGCAAATGCATTTAACTTTAATGCATTTAGACTTTTACAAAGTATAAACCCCTCATTTGAAGCTGGGGAAGCAATAACCGGTAAAATGTCGGAATTTAATTTATTTTATTCGGCACTTAACACAACGCGTAGAACTTTACAAGAAACAAATCAAAGTGCATATTACAACATTGCAATTAGTAATAGTAAATACACACCACCGTCTGCAACAACGTATAATAGATTTGTATTAGGCGTTGGAAGAGAAAGCGCAACAGATAGCGTTTGTTCTACGCGACAATCAGCAGGCATGGGCTTTACATTAAGTACAAATGCAGCAGCTTATTTGATAGATAATGGAGATTATATAACAGCAGGAATAAATTGCCCGATTACTTCATCAACAAATATTACATTTTTACCTGCACCAATTTTATTGCGTTGGGATAATGATTGGTATGTAAATAAAACAGATATTGTTGGAACTGCCGGTGGAACATTAAGTGTTTATTTTGATTTCAACGATTACCACATTGGAACTTCACCGGGAGCAGCAGCCAATTATAGTTTGTTGAACCGCCCAACAACAGCAAGTAATTTTACAGTCATCGCCGGTGCAACAGCAAATGTTTCCGGCTCTCGAGTTTATTTTACAGTAGATGCAAATAATCTCCCAACCAACTCTTATTATACAATTGGAACAAAAAATCCGCCTGTTAGTCCGCTACCAATTGAGCTATTAAATTTCGATGCAGCCGTTTGCCAAAAAGATGTGTGTATAGATTGGTCAACTGCCAGTGAAGTAAATACAGATTATTTTAGTATTGAACGCTCAATCGACGCACAAAATTTCAGTGAAATTAAAAAAGTAAAAGGCGCAGGTAATAGTCAGCGAACATTAAATTATTCTGCAATGGACTATGAAGCGCTTCCAGGCA
>JABDBZ010000051.1 GCA_013288385.1 Bacteroidota bacterium | reverse complement strand
GATTATTATGCTTTACATGATTTAGCAAGGGTAAGTGATTTAGCGTCTATTCAAGGTTTACCAACTAACTTTGCATCTAACATTCCGGCAAATATTCCACAGGATGCTGCTGTTTATGTTTCATCTGATCCATCACAAGGGAAAACCTATACAATTAAAGGATTCCGTGAAGGAAATAATTGGTTTGATGCGCAAGGAAATGGAATTTCTGACCCGTCTACAATCGTTTCGCAAGACGGACGCCCAATTCCATTATTTAAGGATATAAGTAATTACAATCAAAATATCTCATCTGGAGGATTTACAAATTATGTTGCGGCAGTTAATGCTATGCCTCGTATTGCACTCTCCTTCCCGATATCAGATGTGGCAAATTTCTTTGCTCATTATGATATTTTGGTTCAACGTCCTGGTAATACAATCAATCGTTTAAATCCATTTGATTTTTATTTCTTAGGTTCACAAAGCGGTTTGCCATTCATAAATAATCCAAATTTGAAACCAACACAAACAATTGATTATGAATTAGGTTTCTCTCAAATATTAAATGAACGAAAAAGTGCATCCATTACACTTACTTCTTTTTATAGAGAAATGAGAAATATGATTCAAACACGTGCAGTTATTGGGGCATATCCTAGATCTTATTATATGTATGATAACTTCGATTTTGGTACAGTGAAAGGTATCAGTGCTGCTTTTGATTATAGAAGAAGTGGTGGTTCTTCCTTCAAAGCCAACTATACTTTACAATTTGCTGAAGGTTCAGGTTCAAACTCTGGAAGCGGCGCTAATTTAGCGTCTAGTGGCCAACCTAATCTTCGTGTATTAAATCCGTTAGATTATGATCAAAGACACAGAATTGTTTTGATTTACGATTTCCGTTTTGGTTCTGATAAAGATTATAAAGGCCCTCAATTGAAACGCAAAAGTGGAAAGACTTTAAATGTTTTTGAAAATATTGGATTCAATATTGCCACTACAATTGGTTCGGGGACACCATATACTCGTTGGGCAACTCCGGTTGCTTTAAATGGCGGGTCTAGATCAAATATCGTGGGTTCTCTCAATGGTTCGCGTTTACCATGGAATGTTAGAACTGATGTACGTATTGATAAAAATATTGCTTTAACTTGGGGAAAGAAAGATGCTGAGAATAGGAAACATGCAAACTTGAATATTTATTTCCAAATTCTGAACATATTAAATAATAGAAATGTTTTAGGCGTGTACAATTTCACGGGTAACCCTGATGATGATGGATATTTACAGTCAGCCCAAGCTGGCGCTGCTTTATTAAATGCTAACAGTCCTCAATCTTTCAAAGATCTTTATGCAATAAGTATGCTCAATCCATCAAACTTTAGTAGACCTCGTCAATTTAGAATTGGTGTATTATTAGAATTTTAATAACTGGAGGAAAAAACCATGAAAAAATTAATAGTTTATATCTGTATGTTTTCAAGCTTAACTGTTTTTTCTAGAGAAAAAGCAGGTGCTGAAGGAAAACAAGTTGGTACTGCTCATTTAGCGGGTAGAATTGCAGTTGGTAGTTGTGGGGCGCCTAAAGCGAGTCGAGAGTTGTGGGTAAATAATGTTAGAACAATTATTTTTAACGGCGGTGATATGTGGTGGGATCTTTTTGGGAACACCCTTGCTTATTATATAGTTCCTGCAACTACAAACAGGGCAAATGGCGCTTCGTCGGCTTTTGCCGGTGCAATTTGGTTAGGCGGATATGATGCGGGTGGACAACTAAAAGTGGCCGCTATGACTTATCGTCAAAATGGAATCGATTTTTGGCCCGGACCTTTGGACACAGTAGATGCTTCGGTTAGTACTGATGTCTGCAGTAAATATGATAAAATTTTTCAGGTTTCCAGAGTTGAGGTTGATAATTTAATTAATGGTGGTGCTGTTACTCCTGACATTTCAGATTGGCCTGGAAATGCAGATCCATCTCTTAGTCAGGCATTATATTTGGCCCCTTTTGAAGACGTAAACGGTGATGGTGTTTATGATCCAACTTCTGGTGATTATCCAGGATATGATGTATATAACAAAGCTCTAAAAGATAATTTAGGTGTTTGTAAAACCAAACTATATGGTGATTTTACATTGTTTTGGGTTTACAATGACAAAGGTGGTATTCATACAGAAACACAAGGTGTACCTATTGGTGTAGAAGTTAGAGCAGAAGCTTTCGCATTTAAAACAAATGATGAAATTAATAATATGACTTTTTATAGCTATGAAGTGCATAACCGCTCTTCATACCAAATCAATAAAACTTTTTTCACAATTTGGAATGATTGCGATTTAGGATATTATTTAGATGACTATGTTGGTTGTGATACAAAGCGTGGTTTAGGTTACATCTATAATGCAAATCAAAATGACTTGATACTTTACGCTGGTACAAATGGTTATGGTGATTATCCTCCTAGTTTGGGTTGTGACTTTTTTAGAGGACCATTGGCAGATATAAATGACCACGTTGATAATAATTTTAATGGAATTGTTGATGAACCGGGTGAAACAATTCAAATGAGTAAATTTTTGTATTATAATAATAATATTGGCCCTTTTCCTAATCAAACAGTTAATCCGGATATAGCAATTCACTATTACTATTACATGACCGGTTTTTGGAAAGATGGTTCACCATTTACCGCAAATGGTAATGCATATGGTGGTACAACACCGGTGAATTATGTTTATGATGGAGATCCTGTTGCAGGTACTGGTTGGACAGAGAGAACAGCTGGTAATTTACCGGGCGACAGAAGATTCTTGCAATCTGCCGGACCATTTACTCTCAAGCCGGGTGCTGTTAACAATGTTACTTTTGGTCAGGTATGGGCTCAAACTGCAAATAAAGGTGGTAATTTGGAGTCAGTTAACTTATTAAAATCTGCTGACGATAAAGCTCAGGCTTTATTTGATAATTGTTTTAAATTGTTGGATGGTCCGGAAGCACCTGATATGACTATTCAAGAATTAGATGGTCAATTATTATTTTATCTCACAAACAAAAAAGGTGTAAGTAATAATTATAAGGTTTATAATAATGACTATGATGAACAAGATATTTCAATTATTTCTGATCCTACTTCTACTGTTCAAGCACTTTCTAATCCAGACAAACATTACCGTTTTGAGGGTTATATAGTTTATCAGGTAAAAGATGATAAAGTAACTTCAACTGATTTGAAAGATATAACAAAGGCCGTACCTGTTTTTCAATGTGATGTTAAAAATGGTGTTTCTCGCTTAGTAAATTATATTCTTGATAATTCAGTAGGTGGTTATGCACCACAAATTATGGTTGACGGTGCTGATTTAGGAATGAACTCAACATTTAGATTAACAAATGATGTTTTCGCTAGTGGAGATGATAAACGCTTAATAAATAATAGAACATATTATTATTTTGCAGTTGCTTACGCATATAATGATTACTTAACTTATGCACAGGACGTGTCACCTAATGTTTCGCAAACAGCAAACTCACTTGGGCAAAAACGCCCATACCTTGAAGGAAGAAAAGTTAAGAGAGCTTCTGCGATTCCAAACAATCCTGCTTTTGAATATAATGGTACCTCAATGCAATCTGTTTATGGAAGCGGAGTAAAAATAACTCGTAAAGAAGGCCAAGGTAATGGAGGAAATTTAATGACTTTAACTCAAGCTTCAGAAGACGCAATTGTTGCAAATAAATTTCAAGCTGAGATTACTTACGAAGCTGCTCAAGGACCATTTAACTTTAAAGTAGTTGACCCTTTAAATATTAAGCCGGCCAATTATACTTTCCGTTTTGTGGATTACAGAACCAGAACAACACCTAGTTTAAGTAAAGTAATCTCTTCAACACATTCTGTAATTTCGGGAACTCTAACTACGACAACAACTTTCTCAAACATAAATACTATAAAAGCTGATAGTATGAGTTGGGAATTGAATGACATTACAAATAATAAAAAATATTATCCAACCACATTTAGCAGTAGCGGACCTAGTGCCACTGACTCTATTAAACCTATTAGTATTGGTGACGAAACCTTTTTTCCTGAACTAGGTTTTTCAATTAAGGTTGCTCAAGTTTCAGATCCTGGAGAGTTAGCTTCATTCACAAATTTTGGTGGGTTAGATAATACATACACTGGCCCTGCTCCTAATACTTTTTTAGGTGCAAGTATGGTTTATGAAAACTCTTCTACGCATTGGTTAAATCCTGTGAAGGATGCTGATGGATCTACTCCATATAATTGGATTTTGTCAGGTACAAATAAAACGGCTGGTCAGCAAGATGCGTATTATTCCAAAAATGGAACGGGTGATATTCAAGCTTTTGTTGATCCTAATAAACAATTTGGTAAAATATTAGATGCTACTTGGGCTCCTTATGCTTTATGTGCTAGCTTTTATTCAATAACTGCTTCACGTAATTTTGGTGGCCCTGCTTATAACGGTTTGGTTACATCCAAAGATAAATCCATTGGTAATCCAATGACAAATAATGGCTCTATTCCATACGCAGCTAATACGGATTTAAGAAAATTAAGTAGTGTTTTGGTGGTATATACTCATGATCAATCTAAGTGGTCAAGATGTCCTGTTTTAGAAATGCAAGAAGTTTCAGAGTTGGCAGATGGAAATTCATTATTTTTTGAACCAAGAAGAGTTCCTTCTGTAGACAAAAATGGAATTCCTTATGGTGCAAGTGGATGCAATACCGCAGATGCTGCTTTAACTTCAACTACAGGCATGGGTTGGTTTCCTGGTTATGCAATTAATATTGAAACTGGAGAAAGGCTAAATGTTGCTTTTGGAGAAGATAGTTATCAAACCTCAAATCAAGGAGATGATATGATGTGGAATCCAACCTCATCTTCTGACTTTCCATATGCCTATACTATGGGGGGTAAGCATTTTGTTTATGTATTTGGAAATTCAGTAGAGGGTAAACTCAATATTGATGTTGCCGATAATCCTACTTTATCTGATTTTGCTACACTTCAAGATCAACCTTTTGGTGCAGGTACTTATGATAATGGCAATAAAGTATACTCACAATTGGCAGGCTTCTTTAACTGTGTAAGAACAAATACGGTTAGCGTTGTTAATGGATCTCGTTTAACTCCATTTGCTGCAATTGAAAGAGATATTATGTGGGTAAGCATGCCTATGACAGCACCTGGTTATTCTTTTAAAAATCCTAAAGATATGCCTTGTGATGTTCGTGTTCAACTCAATGTTTCTAAACCATATCGTTATGGCTATGCTGGTATGATGAAAACAGATGAGCAAAACTGTTTGTATAATACTTTAGCTAATGCAACTTATTCCGTTGGTGCAAACAGGTTGTTTGCCTTAACTAGTTATACTCAGTTACCAAGCAATGTTAAAGCAAGTCCAGCTAATAACAACTTCCCTCTGTATAGCTTTAGCACTACAGATTTGGCAGCTTTATATAACAGCAAAGATGTTGCTAAAAACTCACTCGATCTCATTAAAGTGGTTCCTAATCCTTATTACGGAAGTTCTAGTTATGAAACTAATAGGATAGATTCTCGAGTAAGAATTACAAACTTGCCAAATAAATGTACTATTAAAATCTTTAGTTTAAATGGTACTTTAATAAGAACAATTAAACGTGATGTTAGTGATTTGGAAACTGCATATACTAAACCCGCTTATGGTGATGGTTCAAATGTTAGTTCAGCAAGTGGAAATGATATTAATGCATTAAAACGTGTTCCTTATGTTGATTGGGATTTAAAAAATCAAAATAACATATCTGTTGCAAGCGGTTTATATATTTTCTATATCGATGTTCCTGGTGTTGGCGAAAAAATTATTAAATGGTTTGGTGTAATGCGTCCTTTAGATTTGCAAAATTATTAATGGTGTAAACGTAGATTATTATGATTAAGAATATTAAATATTTCGGATTAGTAACTTTGTTAGCTTCGAACTTTGTTTCTCAGGCTGGTAATCCTGAACGTGCTGGTCAAGCAGGGGCAGGTGCTTTGCTCATAGATCCTTATGCCCGTAATAGTGGGATGTGGGGCTCTAACTCGGCTCGCGTTCAGGGTTTAGAGGCTCAATATTTAAATATAGCCGGTACAGCATCTACTCGTAAAACTGAAATGATGTTTAATCGTACAAGTTGGTTGGGTGGTACAGGTATATATTTAAATAGTTTTGGGTTTACTCAAGGTGTTGGAGAAACCGGTACTATTGGCTTGGGTTTCGTTGCTTTGAATTCAGGTAAAATTGAAATGACTACAGAAGACCAACCTGACGGTGGACTAGGAACCTACCAATACACGGCTTACAATGTTAACTTATCTTATGCAAAAAAATTCTCGGAAAATATTTTTGCGGGAATTAATGTTAAACTAGTTTCTGAAGGTATTAATAACGTTACTGCAAGAGGAGTAGCCATTGATGCAGGTATTCAATATCACACAGGTAAGCACGATCAAATGCACTTAGGGATTACCTTAAAAAACTGGGGACCTAAAATGTATTATCAAGGTGATGGACTTTCTCGTCAAATGAACGTGGCTTATGGTAGTAATTATCAAATGACAGTAGATAACAAATCAGGTGCATTTGAAATGCCTGCATTAGTAAATATTGGACTGGCGTATGATATTTTTATGACGAAAGATACTGCTGGAGCATTAAGTAAAAAACATAGATTATCTGTCTGTGGATCGTTTGTTTCCAATTCGTTTACTTATGATAATATTCTTGGTGGATTAGAATATTCATGGAAAGAAATGATTATGGTTCGTGGTGGTTTATATACAGAAAAAGGAATATTTAATGGTGCAGATCAACGAAGAACTGTATTTACAGGACCTTCAATGGGAGCTACATTTCAACTGCCTGTTAATGAGAAAAAGACCACCATATCTTTGGATTATTCATACCGTTTTACGAACCCATTTGCTGGTGTTCATACTTTTGGATTCAGATTGAACTTGTAAATAATTTTTTGTAAATTTGATTAAGCGAGTCCCGATTTATGTCGGGATTCTTGTTTTAATAAACATTTCATATGGCGCAACAATTAGGATATTATACAATAGAAGGTCTTCAAAAACTGAAGGATGAGTTGCATCAATTGGAGACAGTAGAAAGAAGAAGTGCAACAGGTGCAGTAGCAGAAGCACGAGATAAAGGTGATTTAAGTGAGAATGCCGAATATGATGCAGCTCGCGAAGCGCAAGCATTATTAGAAATGAAGATAGGCAAATTGAAAGAGGTTATAGCGAATGCGCGGATTGTTGATGAAACTAAACTAGATCTAAGTAAAGCAAGTATTCTTACAACAGTCAAAATAAAGAATATTAAAAATAATGCTACAATGAAATACACATTGGTAGCGGAAAGCGAAGCCGATTTAAAACTTGGAAAAATATCTGTTGATTCTCCAATAGGTAAGGCTTTGTTGGGCAAAAAAGTAAAAGACAAAGTAGATGTAAATGTTCCTGCTGGGGTTATGACATTTGAAATCATCGCGATTTCTTTGTAAAATGGCAAGCATTTTTACTAAAATAATAAACGGCGAAATACCATCTTATAAAATTGCTGAAGATAATTTCTATTTCGCATTTTTAGATATTGCCCCGCTAAAAAAAGGTCATGTTTTAGTGATTCCAAAAAAAGAAGTAGATAATTTATTTGATCTTGATGAAGAAACATATCAAGGTTTATTTCTTTTTTGTAAGAGACTTGCGAAAGCAATCAAAACAACTATTCCATGTAACCGTGTTTCTATACATATAATTGGTTTGGAAGTACCTCATGCACATATTCATCTTATTCCTATCAATACAATGAATGATTGTAATTTTGCTAACTCTAAGTTGAAATTAACGAAGGATGAATTTGAAGAAATTGCAAATAAAATCAGAACAAATTTTTAATAAATTGTTTTAGAAATGCGTTGAGTTTTATCTTCATACCAATTTCCTCATTTTTGAAAGTATATTACCCAATTATTTTTTATATTTGAGTATAAATAATAATAGCATGACTCAATCAAATAAGCGTACCGTTTTAGTAACCGGAGCCACAGGTGGTTTAGGAACAGCGATGTGTAAAAAACTTCATAAAGATGGTTTTAAGGTTGTTGGTAATTATCATACAAAAGAAAAAGCTGAAAAATGGATGAAACAAATGCAAGCTGAAGGTTTTGATATTGAATTATTTTATGGTGATGTTGGGGATTTTGCAAGTGCCGCCGAAATGATAAAAGAAATCGAACAAAAAGTTGGTACAGTTGATACACTAGTTAATAATGCAGGTATCACGCGTGATAGCCGTTTAATAAATATGAAACCCGAAGATTGGTATGCAGTTATTAATACAAATTTAAATAGCGTTTATAATTGCACTAAAAATGTAATTCAAGGAATGATAGACAGGCAATTCGGTCGTATCATTAATATCTCTTCAGTAAATGGTCAACGTGGTCAGTTCGGACAAACTAATTACAGTGCGGCTAAAGCTGGCATGCATGGTTTTACAAAAAGTTTAGCAGTTGAGGTTGCAAAATATGGCGTTACAGTAAATACAATTTCGCCGGGATATATTGGTACAGATATGGTTATGGCTGTTCCTGAAAAAGTATTAAATCAAATTGTGGCACAAGTTCCTCTTGGACGTTTGGGGGGCACTCATGAAGTTGCTCACTTGGTTAGCTTTTTAGCGAGCGAAGAAACAAGTTTTATTACCGGAGCTAATTATAGTATTAACGGTGGGCAACACGTTTATTAGGAATTATGGTATAAAACTTCATGAAGTAATGCGAGTATTGGTGGTGCTTCGTGTTGTCCTAATTCATTCATCAAAATAACACTATAGTTTTTTCAGCAACGAAGTTAAACTAACCTTTTCATTCAGAAATTTAAGCAACGATGAAATTGCAATGCGATGTTGTTGCATAGTATCTCGTTCGCGAATTGTTACAGTTTGATCTTCTAAACTTTGATGATCTATAGTAATACAATAAGGTGTGCCAATTGCATCTTGTCTGCGATAACGCTTACCCACAGTATCTTTTTCATCATAAGTTACAATGTGATCAAACTTAAGATCATTAATTATTTTTTCAGCAAGCTCAGGTAAGCCGTCTTTTTTAACTAAAGGAAAAACCGCCGCCTTTATTGGTGCCAAAGCAGGAGGAAGATTTAATACAACGCGTGTATCGCCACCGTCCAGTGTTTCTTCTTTATATGAAGCACTTAAAGTCGCTAAAAATAAACGATCTAATCCAACTGATGTTTCCACAACATAAGGTACATAACTTTTATTTTCTTCTGAGTCAAAATATTGTAATTTTTTTCCGCTAAATTGTTCGTGTTGTTTTAAATCAAAATCGGTTCTCGAGTGAATACCTTCTAACTCTTTGAATCCGAAAGGGAAATTAAATTCGATATCTGTTGCAGCATTTGCATAATGTGCTAATTTAATATGATCATGAAACTTATAGTTTTCATTTCCTAACCCAAATGTTTGATGCCATTTTAAACGCGCAGCTTTCCAATATTCGTACCAATTCATTTCTGTTCCAGGTTTTACAAAATATTGCATTTCCATTTGTTCGAATTCGCGCATTCTGAAAATAAACTGACGTGCAACAATTTCATTACGAAATGCTTTTCCTGTTTGCGCAATGCCAAACGGAATTTTCATTCGCCCGGTTTTTTGTACATTTAAATAATTCACAAAAATACCTTGCGCCGTTTCTGGTCTTAAATAAATTGTGTTTCCTTCTTCAGCAACAGAACCCATCGAGGTACTAAACATTAAATTAAACTGACGAACATCTGTCCAGTTTTTTGTACCACTTATTGGACAAACAATTTCGCAATCAACAATTATTTGTTTTACTTGTACAAGGTTATTATCGTTTAATGCCGTTTTAAAACGCGAATGTATGTCATTAATTTTTGTTTGATACTCTACCACACGTGCATTTGTATTGCGGAACATAGCTTCATCAAAGTTTTCAAAACGTTTTTTTGCTTTATCAACTTCCTTATTTATTTTATCTTCAATTTTTGCAATGTGTTCTTCTATTAATACATCTGCACGATAACGTTTTTTACTGTCTTTATTATCTATCAAAGGATCATTGAAAGCATCAACGTGTCCACTTGCTTTCCAAATTGTTGGATGCATGAAAATTGCAGAATCTATGCCAACAATATTTTCATGCATTTGAACCATCGCTCTCCACCAATATTCACGAATATTTTTTTTAAGCTCAGCACCATTTTGTCCGTAATCATATACGGCGCTTAATCCATCATATATCTCACTACTTTGGAAAATGAAACCATATTCTTTACAGTGAGAAATTATATTTTTAAAAAAATCTTCTGGTTTTGCTGACATATTATTTAATTGATATTTACAAAATTAGATAAAGAGTTGAATTTGAAACTATTTATTTTAAATAATAAATAACATTTTTTGTTTAATATTTTCGCTATTTCACGCTAAATTTAAACGATGGTTTTAATTGTAAGATGGTTATTTGTATTCTCTGTGTTTGGGCTCATGGCTCAAACAGGAAACAATAATTGGAAATACGTAGGACCAAAAAGTAATATTTACCAATACAAAGGTTTATTTACGTCGGTTTGGGCCGACGAAGAAAATTTAAATAATGTTTTAGCAGGCAGTTCTTGTGGTGGTTTATTTGCAACATATAATGCTTTAAATGATCAACCAATTTGGGAGAATATAACTGATAATTTACCTTATATGAATTTTGGAATAAGTGGAATTGTGGTAAAGAAAAACACAAATAATAAAACTATTTATATTTCAACAAATACCGGTGGAGGAATATTAACTCAAGGTTTTGGAAATGGAATTTTTTATACTATTGATGGTGGGCTGCATTGGCAACAAATTGGACCAAAAGGTAAAACAGATTCCGATTTTCCACTATGCAAAATAATTGCTAACCCTGAAAATCAAGATCAAATGGTTGCATTTAATCAAAGAGATTTTTTTATTACTGAAGATGCTTGGAAAACGTTTGTTACAATAAAGTTGCCTTTTCATAAAGATGAGGAGAAAGAAGAAATTACTGACGCGGAGTATGCCCCATTTGAAGACGGTAAAATTTATGTAACCACCAAGGTATATTCAAAAAACAAAGCGCAATTATTTGTTTCAAATGATCACGGTAATAATTGGAAAGATATAACGCCGTCTGATGTAGCATGCGAGCGGATTGCGATTGGAACTATTCGTAATCCTAAATTCAAAGGTAAATTTTATATAACCTCTGGAAATAAAGACATCGTGATTAAATACTATAATGGCTTGGTTTTTTCACCACCATTAAACACTATACCTGTTCGACATTTAGGGGCGAGTTCATTTTGGTGTTTGCAATTAAAAGTAAATAGCGTTGATACATCTGTTATGTATTTAAGCTTAACGGAAACTTCAGTAAGTAACGATGGAGGAAAATCATTTCGAAAAATTGGTTTTTATAATGGAGCAAACACTCATGCTGATATTAGGGATATGATATTACCAAAATGTACTATTACCGGAAAATACGATCGTTTAATTTTAGCGAATGATGGTGGTATTTCAGTTAGTAATAATTTTGATGGCGCAAGTAATTTGGCTTTCAGAAGTCTTAATGGTATTGGTTTAAGCGCGAATCAATTTTGGGGAATAGATGTTTTGCAAAGTGATAGTTTATATATTGCAGGTGGTACACAAGACAATGGAGGGTTTTTTATAAAAGAACATAAAGAGGGTAATAATCTTTTTGTTTGTGGTGATGGTTATTATGGTTTGGTTTTAAATGACAGCATTGCTTTAGTTTTAGGCAACCCCCCTAATTTTTTATCTTACAATATAAATAATGGAAGTGGGGGATATATTACAATTCCTGATCCCAATTGTGAAGCCAGAAGACCGCTGCTACTGAAAGACTCTTTTATTTACATAGGATATCATGATTTGTGGCGAGTGAAAACCAAAGAATTTGTAAGAACTAATTCAGGCTTTAAAAATATTAGTAATTTACCAAAGAAAACAGACTCCATTTATGGAATTCAAAACAGAGAATTAAAAGTAGTTTGTATATCCAAATCAAACAAAGCTTTGTTGGCTTATACAAATCCAAATTGGAATACAGAAAAAAATGAAGGGAAATTATATTATTGCAACAATTTGTTAGGTAAGAATCCTGAATATATAGATATTTCGCCTATTGCCGGTAATAAATATGTTTCTCTTTGTCGTTGGTGGCAGGTAGAATCAATTATTGCGGATGAACAAAGCGAAAATACATTTTACATGGTTTATAAGGATGTAAATAATTCGGAAAACTCAGATGTATATAAATTTATTTATTATCCCGATAGCAATAAAGCAGAATTAACTATGATTAATTATAATTTGAAACGAATTGGATTTAATAAATTAAAGGTAGACAAACAAACGAACACTTTATATTTGGCTTCAAATGATGGTATTTATTACTTGAAGCTTAATGGAGAAGATACGACTTGGAAAAGTTTAAATTTTTTCCCGAAAGTTATAGTAAGTGATATTGTTTTTAATTATTACACGAATTCAATTTACGTTGCAACGTTTGGTAGAGGGATTTGGGGATCTCAAATACTATCTATGAACAGTATTATTCACAGGATAAGTAGAAGTAAGATTGAAGTTGAACCCGTGAAAGTAGATGGTATTACAACGATTGCAGGTCACAAAAAATATCAAATCAATTCAAAATTAATTATTACAAAAAACAGTAAGATTGAATTAAAAAGAAAAGCGAAATTAATTCTAAAAGAAAAAAATAAAGTTGTTGATGAAAATAACAATCCAATAAATTTGGAAGATCATGTTACCCTTCAGAAAGGAGCGCAAATAGTTTACTTAAGCGATAAGTAGTTTTTATTTATAAGATACAGCTAAAACGGCTTCGCCATTTGTCACATTAATAACGTTTGTGCCGTTGAATAATTGACAATTAAAAGTGATCTTAATTTTTTTCGTACTCTGATTGTTTTCGTTTTTCTTGTATTCATCAACAGAAACAATTTGAAAATTACTACCTCCCAAAATTTGTGGTTGGATGTTAGAGCTATAAACCATACCATTATTATCCGTATATGATATTTTTACTTTTGAAAATAAACTAGTAAGAGGATTTGAATAAACGGGAGTAATAGAATTTACGTAAAAGTTTGGTGCAGGTTGGTCACTTTGATCGGTATTAATATAATAATTATGATAAGCGGTATCATTTTTAGCATCAATAGCCAATAGAGTTGCTTTGTATATTCCAGTAGCTGTGTATGTGTGTTGTGGATTAGGATCAGTATAAAACCCACTATGATCCCCAAAATCCCAACGATATGTATATGGTTGAAGACCTCCAGATGTATTGTTTATGAAACCAACTGTATTTCCACTAACACCATATATTGAGATATGCGTTCGGCAAGGGTTAGGGTTAGTTGTAAGTTTAACACGATTATAAATATATGTATCAAGATTACCATCACTAATATATAAAAAAGTGGTGTCATGAGTATAAGATGAAGAAAAAGTATGAGTAGGGTTGGCAAGGGTTGACGTACCACCATCTTTAAAATCCCATGTGTATCCAACATTGTACGGAGTTGCAGTATGATTGAAACTGGAATTATATTGAACGGCGTAAGCTACAACACTAGGGGGAGTATTATCGATATGTGCAAAAAGGTAACCACCAGTTTTTATAGAGTTATTTATATTTGAAGTTCCATTAGGTACACTAAATTGATTATCGTTTATTTCAATTTTGAGTGAATTGTTACAACTAGTGGTTGAAGTACAATTACTCGATTTAACTTCACCAACAAAAGTGTACATATTATTGGTGTCTTGTTTAAAACTGGAATACATATAATATCCTGCTATACCAGCATTAAAAGTGATAGGTTTTCCATCAATATTTCCTGAAATATAAAAAGCCGGTTCCTCAGAAATATTTTGTGGATAGTCCTTTTTTTTGCAAGAAGCAATTAGTAAAATTATTGGTACGTATAAAAAGAAAATCTTTTTCATATTTATTTATTGAAAATAGTATAAGTAAAACTTAATTTAAGCGTTGTAGGTTTGCTGTTTTTATTCGAAACGCCAAAATAATTGTAATCTTTAAAAACATTTTGCAGAGATTGGTTTAACTCAACATTAAAGCCAAGATTTTTTGAAATCTTACGTGTATAACTCAGTGCAAATTGTGCGTTGTATCTGTTCATTTTGTCAAAGCCATAACCATTGTCATATTTAGTTGTAATTGTTTGCACGTTACTTTCAACAATATTGTTAGTTTCTATTTTGTTTTTTACATTCAATAAATAAGTCATATTAAGTCCAACACCAATTGCATTATTTTTATCGAGTTTATGAATATATTTAATTGGAGTAGTTAAATATTGTAAACCAATTATTTTATAAGTGGTTACATTATTGTTCACGCCAAAACCGTATGACGTTACACTAAAGCTAACATTACTCTCTGTTAAATTAGAAATGGAATTGTATTGAAAACCAACTAACAAAGATGATTTGTCGGTAAAATTATACATATAATTAATGCCTGCAATCGGACTAACACTGTTTCCATTTCTAACACCATTCACTGCCCAGCCAAATGAATTAATAGCTCCACCTTCAAGAGAAATAGAATGGTGTTTCAATTTCACATAATCTTTTTTAGCGATTTCTGTACTAGCAGTATCAGGGTGTTCAACTGTTGTTTGAACAAGTTGTTCTTTTGGAATTTCAATTAATTCTTTTTCTTCAGTAGTTGGTTCATTAGCAGAAGTAATTGTATTTTCTTTAACTTCATTTTCAGGATTAGTTTTTCCTATTGGTTGATAAACTGTACCGCTTTTATTGCTGCTTGTTTTTTCTTCACCAAATGTTTTTTCTTCAGGTAATTTCGATTTATGTTTTGAACTTTCTTCAATAACATTTGCTAAACCTGGTTCATTATTATGAGTTTGTGATTTAATGGAAGCATTATTGTTATTACCACTTCCAGTTGCTTCCTGATTACTGCCCACTGGCGACTGTCCACTATTTATTGTTTTCTGCGAACTGCCAACTGTTTCTTGTCCATCATTTCTTGAATTTCCTGCAAGCATTGCTTTGTTTTCTTTTTTATCAGAATTTACATTACTGGTTTTAGATTTAATTTCGGAAGAAGCAGAACTGTTTATATGTTCAGTAGATTTATTTTCTTCTTTAGAATTGCTTAAAGCTTCAGTTTGATTTTTTTCTTCTGATAAATTATTTGTTGAGGTTAGATTTTTAGTTTCAGAATCAATAATTGAATTTGTATTACTGTTTTCATTTATACTATTATTTTGAGCAATGTTTTTTACATCAGAATTAGTAGATCCTGATGAAAAATAGTAAGCAGAGCCAATAATAAGTGCCCCAGTTAAAACGATAGATGATATCAGCAAGAGATTTGCAAATGGTTTTTTAGCTGGACGAGTAGCTTCAATCATCTGACTGGCTTTTTCCCAATTAGCTTCGTTAAACGAAAAATCTAAGCCATCTAATTTGTTCTTTACGAGATCGTCGAAATTGTCTAAATTCTTTTTCATTATTAAGATGCTTTTGCTGTTGTTAATACTGTTTCGTTAATCATGTTCTTTAATTTTTCTCTGGCAAAATTTAAATGCCATTTGCTTGTTCCTTCACTTATTTCTAACATTGCTGCTATTTCTTTATGACTGAAACCATCTATCGCGTAAAGGTTAAACACTTGGGCGCTGGCTTTTGGTAATTTTTCAATCATACTTAAAATTTCTT
>JABDBZ010000050.1 GCA_013288385.1 Bacteroidota bacterium | reverse complement strand
GTTTGGATCTAATTTTTTTGCGGCAGCATAAACTGCATCATAAGTTTCTTTGAAAACTTTTGCTTTTAAATCAGCATCATTTACTTCGTGACAATATTCGCGTTTTGTTTTTAAACCTGCTTTTACTGCAAATGCATTTATTTCTTTAATTTGAATTTTAATTGCTTCGTGCGCAAATTTAATTGCTTCCAACATTTCATCTTCACTTACTTCTTTCATTTCACCTTCAACCATGGCAATGTCGGTTGCGTTACCGGCAACAATCATTTCAAGGGTATTGCCAACTAATTGTGTTTTGGTGGGATTGATGACTAATTTACCATCAATTTTAGCAACACGTACTTCGCTTATTGCACCATTAAAAGGAATATCACTTACGGCAATTGCTGCTGAAGCTGCTAATCCAACTAAAGCATCCGGCATGTTTTCTCTATCTGTAGAAATAAGCGATAACATCAATTGCGTATCGGCATGGTAATCTTCAGGAAATTGTGGACGTAAAGCACGGTCAACAATACGGGAAATTAAAACTTCGTAATCAGATAATTTTGCTTCGCGTTTAAAAAATCCTCCTGGGAAACGACCAGCAGAAGCAAATTTTTCTTGATAATCTACTGTTAATGGTAAAAAGTCTACGCCTTCTTTTGCGTCTTTGTTACTTACAATCGTAGCCAAAATCATGGTGTTACCAAGTTTTACTACTACCGATCCATCAGCTTGCTTTGCTAATTTCCCTGTTTCTAATGTTACGATTCGGCCATCGCCAAGATCAAAACTGTGTGTGATTCCTATTTGTGACATGTTTGTTTGTTTATGACGAGCCGTTTGCCCATCGGGTTTATATTAGTTTATGTTATATCCTTTAATAAAAAAGGCAATCCGAATAAATCGAATTGCCCCCTTTAGTTTATTGCATCCGTAATTATTTACGGATGTCTAATGTTTTAATAATTGCACGGTAACGAGTTAGATCAGTTTTCTTTAAATAATCTAATAACGCACGACGTTTACCAACTAAGTTTAATAAGGCACGTTGAGTACCAAAATCTTTCTTGTTATTTTTTAAATGACCAGTTAAATGGTCGATACGGTGTGTGAATAATGCAACTTGTGCCTCAGATGTACCAGTGTTTTTTTCACTTCCTGCGTACTTCTTAAAAATGTCCTTTTTTACTTGCGATGTCAAATACATATTATTTTCTTTTTTTATCGGGTAACAAAGATAATAAATTTTTAAGAACTCCAAAAAAAAGACTGAAAATAGCCTGTTTTTATTGGTTTTTGAAAGGAAAACACCCTGTAAGGTCTGTCAAATCGCTAAATTGATGATCTAGGTTTCGCATAGGCTAAGCTATTTCAAAGCTTTTTTTACCTTTATCCCATTATAACAAAATAAATGTTCTATTTCATTTCTATACTTTTTAGCGGAATTTTTATGATGGTTTCGCTCATTATTGCACTTGTAAAATATAGTAGTAATAAGAGTGGGTCAGGTAAATGGTTAATCGGTTTTTATTGCGTTAGCTTGTTTGCTCTTGTCTATTTTTCTTTTTACTAAAGAAGTAGTAAATAAAGGAAAAAATTTTGTAGAAAACATGATGCAAACACAATTTGATCAAATAAAGGTTTTAGACTCTTTAAATGATATGCAACAGATTAATGAAGATTCTGTTTTACAATCCAAACAAGTAAGTGTCTTATTAGAATTAGAGCCCGAAGAATATAAAAATAAAGTAGTAAGTCAGTTTTATTCGTATTTAGGTTTCAGGGATTATTTTCGCATGCCTTTGAGATACCCGTATTCATTGCATTGTATAGATTCTTTAGGAAATGCGCAATTATTTAATGAAGAAAATGTCGAGCAATTTGATGCGAATAGCAACGGAGAGATTTCTTGCGAATTAAGTAATATAAACACTTTCACCTTTAATAAAAACATATTGATTGGAACAAAAACAAAAAAGGAAAGAGAAAAACAAAGCTTAATTTATTTTGGATATGATTTAAATAAAAAGGAAATCAAAGAATTTAAAACGGAAAAGGAATTAATAAACTATGCAAAAGCAAATGGTTTTAATAAAGAGATTGAATTTTTTACTTGTAAAAAGTATTATGAATTATTTTGATCCTTTATAATTTTGCCATTTTCGTCTTCCGTAAATACCTGAGTTTGGCAACTGTTGCGAAGTTGAAGATATTCTTTGTAATTATTATTTAGCTCGGTTCTTTGATCAATAACTTCATCAAAATTTAAATTAAGAGTTATTAGCATTTCGCATGCTTCACGAATTCCGGAGTTGTTGCCATCATTAGTTGTGATATAATCAACTAAATTATTTTTGATGCAATAATTAGTAAATAAGGTTGTTGCATTTTTCCCGATCATAATTCTTATTCCACAAACTTTTGCTATTGATAAATCTAATACGTCGTCAAAAAAGTAAACAACTTCTTCTGGTTTAATATTTTTTTGGTGACAAATAAAATCCAATGCGTCTATTTTATGAGCAATCTTGTAAAATGCAAAATCAAAATGTTCTCGATTAGCAAAAAACTGCGCGCTTTCATTTTTTTCACCACTAATTATCCCCGTAATTGGTGGTTGTTTTGCTTTCAAAAAATAAGAGAAGCGTAGTAAATTTGTACCCATACTATCAATTTCACTAAACCCGCTACCTGTTTGCCCTTGTTTAAACCCGTCATTGAATACGCCATCCCAATCAAAAATAAAAGCTTTGGCTTTTATTAAACGACCAACTATGTCTGCTTGGTTGTTTACAAAACTACCAATGAATTTTTTTTGATTTTCCATTTATTTAAAAAGAAAAAAGCCATCAAAAGTGATGGCTTTATATTTATGATTTTAGATCTTGAATATCTAACATTCCAACAGGTTTACCATTATCGGTAACCACAATGGTATCCACATTTGTTTTTTTGAATAAAGTATTTGCGTCATTTAATAATACATTTCCTTCAATTGAAATTGGATCGCGGTATTCCAGATCAGATAATTTTTTATTCAAAACATCTCTGCCTTGATCCATAATTAATTTACGTAAAGATCCGTCAGTAAAAACACCTTTGATGCTTCCATCTGCTTTGGTCACAGTGATTGCGCCGTAACCAAATTCAGTCATTTTTACGATTGCATCAGTCAAAGAAGTTGATTCTATAACCAATGGATTAGTTCCTTTAATGGCCTCTTTTACCTTCACCATCATTAAACGGGTGTCTGCAATAAATTGATCAGTGCCAACTGTTGTGAAATTATTTTCTGTTAATTGTTTTAATACTTTTAGCGGTACAGTAATTGTATGTACACCAATATTAATAGCATTTCTAACATGCTCGGCATGACGAACAGATGAGAACATGATCTTGGTATCATAACCATAAACTTCAACAGCATCCACACATTGTTCAACTAAAGCTAATGCATCATGCCCTTGATCCTGTAAACGACCAACAAGTGGGCAAACGTAAGTTGCGCCCGCATGCATTGCCATATAAGCTTGTTGCAAAGTATAAACTAAATGTACATTAACTAATAAACCTTTATTTCGTAATAATTTACAAGCACGAACGCCTTCTAGAGAAACAGGAATTTTAAAAACAGTTTTGTTTTTATCTAAACCTAAAGCAAGTTGACGTTCTGCCTCTGCTAAAATTTCTTCGGCACTATTTCCTAAAGCTTCAATCTGAAGCACGGGTACAATTTTGCTTAATTTTACAATAGTACCATCAATATCAGTAATACCTTCTTTTTGCATGAAGGTTGGGGTAGTAGTTAAACCATTTAAAAAGCCAAGCTTAAATCCTTCTTCAATTTCTTTAAGATTTGCTGAGTCTAAATATAATTCCATGTTGTTTTTTTATAAGAGGTAAAGAAACTAAAAATAATCAATTTTACCTAAAACAAAACAAGCAAGTTTTTCAACTTGCTTGTTCATTAATGAAAGCTTTTGTGCTAATTATTCTATAATTATAACTAAGTATTTAGAAACACTCCAAAACTCTTCTGCGTTTGTAATTTCAATTTTCTCAACTGTTTTTTCTCCAACTAATTTATAAGAGCCACTTGGGTGAGTTGTAATAATTTTTGCTTTTTTAGAACCAATATTAATACTTGTGGTTTCGTCAATATTTACTTTAGTAAAATATTCTTTATTAAAGTCTTCTTTCAATTTATTGGTTTTACCAATGCCTATAAAGCCACCTTCTTTTGTAATGATATTTTTTTCTTTCAATTCTTTACTTGTGCCAAATGCATAGTAAGCGGTTTTAATGATTTGAGTTTTGGCTTCATTCTCTCCTTGAACATCTTTGTAATCAGTATTTAAACTTGATAATTCAATATTTAAACTTTCAATCTTGTTTTTCAAATCAGTGATCTCTTCATCTTTCAAATTTAAAGAAGCCTGAAGGTTTTCAATCATTTGTTGCATTCCCTCCAATTTCAAGTTACTATCTTTTAATTTTTTTGATAATGAGTTAATGCGATTTTTGTTTTTCCCCATCAAATCGTAGATAGCTTGGATGTCTTCTTTGATCTGGTCTTCTTTATTTTTCACATCACCACCAACAGTGCTCTTAGAAACAATTTTTTCTTTTTGTTTAATAGTATTAAGATTTTCCTGAATCTCATTAAATGTTGAGATGAATTCTTGTAACGCTAATTCCTTCTCATTTAACTTCCCACTTAAACCATCATTTACATTTTTTAAGCTATCGGCTAAAGGATTAACTTCTTTTTCTTTGCTATTACCGCATGAATTAAAAAAGATAGGTGTTGAAATTAGAAAAATTGCAACAAGTAAAAGACTAATTTTTTTCATTTTGTTATTTTTATATTAATTCAATTTTGACTCAAAAGTAACCCTAAATTTTTAGCAAAACTCATCATAAACCATTTTCAGGTGATCTGCAATCATTGCTGCTGTTCTTCCCTCAATATTATGACGTTCAACCATGTGAACTAATTCGCCATTCTTAAACAACGCAATGCTTGGGCTGCTTGGAGGATAAGGAGCAAAATGATCACGTGCTGTTTTAACAGCGTCAACATCAAATCCTGCAAATACAGTTGTTAATTTATTTGGAATTTTAGAATTTGTTAAACTCATTTTTACACCTGGTCTACATGCACCTGCTGCGCAACCGCAAACTGAGTTTACTACAACCAGCACAGTGCCTTCGTTTTTCAAAGCAGATTCTACTGAATCTGAGGTTAAAAGCTCTTCAAAACCAGAACTGGTTAATTCGGCTTTCATTGGTTTTACAATCGATTCTGGATACATTTTTTTAAATTTTGTACAAATTTATGCATAAAAGAGTTAACTATATTGAAAGTGTTTACAAAGTATTGTTAATTTATCATTGTTATTTGCCGTACAAAACAAAACATATTTTGTAACACAATTGAATTACTATATTTACCGAAATAAAATTAATTGATTTTTAAATAAATAAACTATGAAGTTAATCAAGTTTACTGCCTTTGCCGCCATTATTTTGGTTGCAAATTTAAAGGCTCAAAAAACTCCACAGAATTTACCAAAAGACATGGTGATTCATTCAACCCCTAAATTTATTGAAGAGGTAAAAAAAGTAGGTAAAGAAATTGTTATCCCATACAAACGTTACGAATTGGCGAATGGAATGCAAATTGTAATCCACGAAGATCATAGTGATCCAATTGTTTATGTAGATGTAACTTATCATGTTGGTAGTGCTCGTGAACAACAAGGTAGAAGCGGTTTTGCACATTTTTTTGAGCACATGATGTTTCAAGGCTCAAAAAATGTTGCTGATGAACAACACTTCAAAGTTATTACAGAAGCAGGTGGTACTTTAAACGGAACCACAAATACAGACAGAACAAATTACTTTGAAGTTGTACCAAGTAATCAGCTCGAAAAAATGTTATGGTTAGAGTCCGATCGTATGGGCTTTTTATTAGATTCAGTTACACAAAAGAAATTTGAAGTACAACGCGCCACGGTAAAAAATGAAAGAGGGCAGCGTTACGATAATGCTCCATATGGCTTGGTTAGTGAGAAGATAGGTGAGGCTTTATATCCAAAAGGGCATCCTTATAGTTGGACAACAATAGGTTATATTGATGATTTGAACCGAGTGGATGTAGGTGATCTGAAACGATTTTATATGCGTTGGTATGGGCCTAACAATGCGGTATTAACAGTAGCAGGTGATGTGAATACAGAAAAGGTTCTTGAGTATGCTGAAAAATATTTTGGAAGTATTCCTCGTGGTCCGGAAGTAAAACCACAAGTTGTAGTACCGGTTCCTTTAACTGAAAACCGCTATATTTCGTATGAAGATAATGTGAAATTGCCAATGTTAAGGATGGCATATCAAACCGAAAAAACAAATACAAAAGAAGATGCAGCCTTGGATTTTTTAGGGAATATTTTATCAGGCTCACAAGGTTCTCCATTTTATAAAGCATTTATCGAAACTAAAAAAGCTGTTGGTGCTAATGCATTTCAATACTCAAGGGAATTGGCAGGGCAATTTGAAATTATGATTCGTGCTAATCCAAATTCACCTTTGGTTGATATGGAAAAAGAAGTTTATCGTGTTTTAGAAGAGTGGGAGAAAAAAGGGGTAACTGATGACGATATTAATAAATTCAAAGCATCTTATCAAAGTGATTTGTATGATCGTTTAACTTCTGTTCAGGGAAAAGGAGCAACATTAGCTGCGAATTATACGTTTACAAAAGACGCGAATTTCATTAAGAAAGAAATAGAAATGGTTATGGCTGTTACAAAAGCAGATGTGATGGCAGTTTATACGAAATACATTAAAGGTAAAAAAGCTGTTATTTTGAGTTGTGTTCCAAAAGGAAAACCAGAATTGGCTGCTCAAAAAGATACTTGGCAAATGTATCAACGTACAGTAGAACCTGAAAGTGCTGAATATAAAAATTTAAATTACAAGGAGCCAAAAGATGATTTCAACAGAAGCGTCATGCCAAATGCCGGTCCTGCTAGTCCGGTTCCGGTTCCCGATTTTTACACTTCTCAATTTAAAAATGGAATCAAATTAATTGGTGTTGTAAATACCGATATCCCAAAATTGAATATCTTGATTAGCATTAAGAATGGCCATCGTTATGAACCACTTGAAAAGGCTGGCTTAGCGGCCTTATTGTCCGCTGTTTGGGGTCAAAGTACAACTAAAACAAAAGCAGATGAAATTGAAAATAAATTGGACAGATTAGGTAGCAGTATTCGTGCTTTTGCCGGCGAAGATGAAATCAATTGTTCCGTGGAATGTTTGAAAAGCAATTTACCCCAAACGATGGCTATTCTTAAAGAATCATTGTTTGAACCAAAATTTGATAAAGAAGAATTTGAAATAGAAAAGAAAGGTCAAATGGATGCCATAATTCAATCACAAATGTCAGCGGCAGCTTTGGCTGAGAATCTCTATAAAAAATTATTGTTCGGTAAAAATAATATTTTGGGAATTCAGGTTAATGGGACAAACAATAGCGTAAATAGTATTACAGTAGATGATGTTAAAGCATATTATGATCAATCTATGAATAGCAGCTTATTTGCGGTTTCTGTTTCAGGAGATGTAACAAAAGATGAAATAATGAAGGAATTGGCATTTTTGAATGATATCAAAGATAAGGGAGCTAAAAAATACGAGGAACCTTCACATCCAAATATAGACAAAACAAAGATCTTCTTCTGTGATAAAAAGAATGCAGCACAAAGTGAAATAAGAATTGGTTACATTGCTTTACCATATGATCCAACTGGTGAGTATTATAAAAGCCAAATTATGAATTTCTCTTTTGGTGGAGCTTTCAATAGTCGTACAAACTATTTATTACGCGAAATTAAAGGGTGGACCTATGGCTCAAGAAGTGGTTTCAGCGGCTCTAAATTTGCTGGTCCTTATACTTTTGCAGGTGGTTTTAAAGCAAACACTACTGATAGTGCCCTTGTTGAAATTATGAGTGAGATGAAAAAGTATCGTGAGAGTGGTATAACGTCAGAAGAACTCACATTTACTAAAAATGCAATGTCACAATCTGATGCTTTAAAATATGAAGCTCCGGTTCAAAAATTATATTTCATTAAACGTATTATGGATTATAATTTGGATAAAGATTTTGTGAGCAAGCAAACGGCAGTATTAAATGCTATTACTAAGCCAGAAATTGATGCTTTAGCAAAAAAGAATTTACCGATGGATAAGTTGGTAATTCTTGTTTTAGGAGATAAGGCATCAAATCTTGATAAAGTTAAAAAACTGGGTTATGATGTAGTTGAAATCGATAATGAAGGAAATGAGGTAAAATAAGATTTTAGAACCCCAAAAATCTCCCTAAAACCCTTAAAACGCTGTTTTAAGGGTTTTTTGTTAATTTCTTTTCACTTTGTAGGCTTATTTTTTGAAAAAGCTTGTCTGTATAAAAAAAACTTATTACATTTGCAGCCCTTATTTTTGGGAAACAACGCTTAAAAATCGAATAATAAAGTGGACGCATTAAGTTATAAAACCAAGTATCAAACCAAATCAACTGCTAAAAAGGAGTGGGTTTTGGTTGACGCAGAGAACGAAGTTGTTGGTCGTTTAGCAACAAAAATTGCTATGATCATTCGTGGAAAGCATAAAACAAACTATACTCCGCATATGGATGGTGGTGATAATGTAATTATTATCAATGCTGATAAAGTTAGATTTACAGGTAAAAAAGTAACAGATAAAGAATATTTAAGATACACTGGTTATCCAGGTGGGCAAAGAGTTGCAACGCCAAAAACATTATTAATGAAAAATCCTACCGAAATTTTAAGTCATGCTATTCATGGTATGTTACCTAAAGGTCGCTTAGGGCGCAATATCAATACGAATATCCGCATTTTTGTTGGTACAGAACATGGAATGGAAGCTCAGCAACCGAAGAAAATTGATTTAAGCAAAATTAAATAAGAATGGAAGTTATTAATACATCAGGACGTAGAAAAACATCAGTTGCTCGCATCTACATGACTAAAGGCAATGGTAACATTGTAGTTAATGGTAAAGATTACAAAACGTATTTTTCTACCCCAACTTTACAATATTATGTAACACAATCACTACAAGTTTCAAAAGCTGCTGCTGATTGGGATGTTACTGTAAATGTTGCAGGTGGCGGCATTACCGGTCAGGCACAAGCTATTCGTTTAGCAATTGCGAAGGCTTTAGTTGAATCAAACCCTGAACTTAAAAAAGATCTTCGTGCAGAAGGTTTAGTAACACGTGATCCACGTATGGTTGAGCGTAAGAAATTCGGTCAAAAGAAAGCTCGTGCCCGTTTCCAATTCAGTAAACGTTAATTTTTTAATTAAGAAAGAAGAATATATCCAATGTCTACAAGAACAACATTTAACGCATTATTAGAATCAGGTGCACATTTCGGTCACTTAAAACGTAAATGGAATCCCGCAATGGCTCCATATATTTATGCTGAAAAGAACGGTATTCACATTATCGATTTAAATAAAACTGTAGCTAAAGTTGACGAAGCAGCAAATGCTTTAAAACAAATTGCTCGTTCAGGTAAAAAAGTATTATTTGTGTCAACTAAAAAACAAGCTAAAGATATAGTTGCCGGCAAAGTTAGAGAAGTTAATATGCCTTTTGTAACAGAACGTTGGCCAGGTGGAATGTTAACTAATTTCAGTACAATTCGTAAATCGGTTCGTCGTATGTCACAAATCGACAAAATGTCAACTGATGGAACTTTTACAAATATTTCAAAACGCGAACGTTTACAGTTTTCCCGTGAAAGAGCCAAATTAGAAATTCAATTTGGTTCTGTTTCTGATCTTTCTCGTTTACCAGCTGCTTTGTTTATTGTTGATATAACAAAAGAACATATCGCAGTTGCTGAGGCAAAACGTTTAAATATTCCAACATTTGCAATTGTTGATACAAATTCAAATCCTAATTTGGTTGATTATGCTATCCCTGCAAATGATGATGCTTCAACTTCTATTTCTTACATTATTGATTTAATGTGTGAAGCAATTAAAGAAGGTTTATCTGATCGTAAAGCTGATAAAGAAGCAAGTGCAGAAGAAAAAGATACAAAAGAATTAAGCGCGATTGAGGCAGAAGAATTAGCACAAAGTACTAGAATTAAGGGCTTAGATAAAGACGCAGAAGAAGAAAAAGGTGGCGCAAAAAAACCTCGTAAGAGAGTGAGTGCTAAAAAATAATTTAATAATTTAAATATATTAAGCGGTCATTCTGGTAACAGTTTGACCGTTTTTTTTAAAAAATCTAAAAACAAAAGAAAATGGCTATCACAGCAGCAGATGTAAATAAGTTACGCCAACAAACCGGCGCAGGAATGATGGATTGTAAAAAAGCATTAGAAGAAACTAATGGTGATTTTGAAGCGGCAATAGATTATCTCCGTAAAAAAGGTGCGAAAGTTGCCGCAAATCGTCAAGATCGTGATGCAAAAGAAGGCGTAGTTTTGGCTAAAACTTCTTCGGATCATAAACATGGAATTGTAATTAGTGTAAATTGTGAAACTGATTTCGTTGCAAAAAATTCTGATTTTATAGCATTTGCAGAGCAGGTTGCAAAAATTGCACTAGAGAAAAAACCAGCTGATGTAGATGCGTTAAAAGCTTTACCTTATGATAACAATATTAACATAGGTGATAAATTTATGGAGCAAGTTGGTAAAATAGGAGAGAAGATTGATATTGGTTTTTACCAGGTAATAAATGCAGAATTTATTGTTCCATATATTCACCCGGGTAATCGTTTAGCAGTTGCAGTTGGTTTTAATAAAACGGTTTCAGCTGATGTGGCAAAAAATATTGCGATGCAAGCCGCAGCAATGGCACCTGTTGCAATTGATAAAGACGATGTGGATTCAAAAACATTAGAAAGAGAACTTGATATTGCGAGAGAGCAAATTCGTGCAGAAGGTAAACCTGAAGACATGGTTGAAAAAATTGCGCAAGGAAAATTAAATAAATTCTATAAAGATAGTACGCTTTTAAATCAGGAATATTTCATTGATAATAAAGTAACAGTTCGTCAATTTTTACAAAGTGTAGAAAAAGACTTAACAGTTAAAGCATTCAAGCGTTATTCATTAGCATAATAATTTATCCCGACTTTTTAGTCGGGATTTTTTTTGCGAAATAATTTATAAATTTGAGAACAGGGAAAACTTAACTAATATTCCAGACAAAAAGTAAACTATGAAATATAAACGGATTCTTTTAAAAGTAAGTGGTGAAGCATTAATGGGAAATAAAGGCTTTGGGATTGATCAGGAAAGATTGCTAGAATATGCCAAAGAAATTAAATCGGTTTATGATGCAGGTTGTCAGGTAGCAATAGTGATTGGTGGCGGAAATATTTTTAGAGGTATTCAGGCAGAAAAAGGCGGAATGGATAGAGTACATGGTGACTATATGGGAATGCTTGCGACCGTTATAAATAGCATGGCTATTCAAAGTGCATTAGAAGGTTTGGGTGTTCATACTCGTTTACAAAGCGCAATTAAAATGGAACAAATTTGCGAACCATTTATTCGCCGCAAAGCGGTTCGTCATTTAGAAAAAGGGAGAGTTGTTATTTTTGGAGCGGGTACCGGAAACCCTTATTTTACAACCGATACAGCTGCAACACTGAGAGCAATTGAAATTGAAGCGAATGTTATTTTAAAAGGAACTCGCGTAGATGGAATTTATACTGCAGACCCGGAAAAAGATAAAAGCGCAACCAAATATGAAGTCATTAAATTCCAGGAAGTTTATGAAAAAGGATTGGAAGTGATGGATATGACTGCTTTTACATTATGTAAGGAAAATAATTTGCCAATCATCGTTTTTGATATGAATAAGGCCGGAAACCTTATGAAATTAATTAATGGTGATAAAGTTGGGACCCTCGTTGAGGTTTAATTATATTTTGAGGAATTATAAGACATTAGATCCCAGAAACAATGCTGGGATCTAATGTCTATTTTTATTTATCTTTATTCAGATGAAGTTGCGTTTGCTGATAATTGTTTTTTCTTTATTAGGAACAATGATGTTTTCACAAACTTATGACAAAGATTATTTAAAAATTACCGAAAGAGTTGAAAAAGGTCAAAATGTTTCTGCGGATGATTACAAAAAACTATTGAATACTTATACTTTAGTACTTCATCATTTTCCTGATCAAACAACACAGCTTTATTATTATTTAGGCAATCAACTATATCACGAAAATAAAGTTGACGAAGCCATTCAAAATTTTTCGAGAGCATATGACTTTTCAATTGAGGCTGACGATACTACACTAAAATATATTATTATTTTAACTTTCGGTCGTGTTAATTCTAATATGAAAAAGTACGATCAGGCTGAACAATACTATCGTGTTGCTTTGCCCGGAATGGCTGCTATATATGGTCAAAGCAGTTTAGAATATACGCGAATCTATTTTGAGTACGTTAGACTTTTAATGAATCTCAATCGTTTAACGGAAGCTAAACCTATGTTAGAAGCATTGGAATACTTTTATAAAACTTTGAATTTATATACCAATGAAACTTATTTAGCAGTAATAGCAAATCAAGCTTATATTTTACAAGAAAGTGGAAATTATAAGGAAGCAATTGCAAAATATAATTTCATTTTAGAAGATAGCAAACCACTTAAGAATGGTGATACACTTGAGTTTGTAATTGCTAATTCTAATTTAGGTGAAGCTTATCGTGAAATGGGAGATTATGAACAGGCCTTAGTTTTTTTACAAAAGGCAAAACGATTGATGCAAAAATATAAAATAGAAAAACCAGCGCAGCAAGCATCTATTGAAAATAATTTAGGCTTATTATATAAATCTTTGAATAATTACAATAATGCTGAGGAGAGTTTTAACTACTCTATTCAAATGTATCAAAATTCAAAATTAGACAGTACGGAAGAATATTGTACAACACTCAGTAATAAAGCTGATCTGATGCGATTGTTAGGTAGAAGAGATGAAGGTTCTGCCTTACTAAGAACTGCATTAAGTATCAGGAAAATGAATTTTGGAACCAATTCAGAAAACTATGCGAATGCTATGAGTACTTATGGTTTAATTGCTTTTGAAGATGGAATTTATGAAGTTGCTCAAGATAGACTAGAGGAAGCTTTAAGAATATATGAGGCTACTGTTTCAAAAAAACATCAGAGTTACGCCAATTGTTTAAATAGTTTATCGGCATGTTATTATAAAAGTGGAGATTTAAAGAAAGCGGAATCATACAAATTTGAAGCAATTAAAATAATTGAAGAGACTCTTGGAAAAGAACAGTACAGGTATATCTCATTTGTTTTAGGTTCAGTTGATATATTAACTGCCAATAGAAATTATGAAAAAGCAATTCAGATGCTTAATGAGTCGAAAGAATTAGCCAAGAAAAAATTCGGAATGGATCATGATTTGTACATAAGATCATTAATCAATCTGGCGTATGTATGCCTACTAACCGGAAAATACGAAGAGAGTCTGAGTTATTATGAAGAAGCTATCGAACACAAAACAAAAAGCCTGAGTGCTTTTTTTTATACAATGAACAGAGAGAATCAAATGAAATACCTTGAGGAAATTCAAGACGAAATGTTTTCTTACAATACTTCGCTTTTCAACTACAAAGGAAAATTCCCTAAAATAAATTTGAATGATCATTTTGAAAAATATTTCAATTTTCAGTTGATCTTAAAGTCATTGTTGAATAAAAATGTAACTGAATGGCAACGAAAAATAGCAGAAAGTAAAGATGAAGAATTAAAGAGTAATTATTTAAAATGGATCAAATTGAAAAATGATTTGAATGATTTATACAAATCTGATTTCACAAATGAAGATGAAGAAGCGTTAAGAGTACAAATAAATGATTTAGAGAGTTACCTCAAAAAAATGGTCGTAATAAAACCAGAAGTTAATATGACGTTTAAGACCATAAAGGAAAAACTAAAGCCCAATGAAGCTATTATAGATATTTCTGGTTTCACAAATATTTTGGTAGATACAAATGGACGAACAAACTATGCAGCATTGATCGTAAAAGATAATTCAGCTTTTCCTGAATGTGTTCTTTTAAATGATAACCGTTTTAAGGAGGAAAAAGCTGTGGATTTTTATGAAGATCAAATGGAAAAGGAATTACCTGATTCTGCATCTTACGCTGCTTTTTACAAGAATTTATTTTTGTCTTTAAATGGAATCAAGAAAATATATGTCTCAACAAAAGGTGTTTATAATAAAATAAATATTCAGTCATTATTTAATCCTCACATAGGAAAATATATTTTAGAAGAGATTGATGTTGTGTATTTACCAAATTTAAACGCCATCGGTTCTTTTTCAGATCCAGGGAATAGTCAATTAACTGCTGAATTATTTGGTAACCCGGATTTTAATTTTGATTTTAGAAAAAATTCAACTCAAAAAAAACCTGTTAAAATAGAATTATTGGCAAAGCGTTTTGGATTAACTCAATTAGCTGATTTACCTGGAACAGAGAACGAGTTGAAGGAGATATCTAGTTTGCTAAAGGAAAATAAATGGCAATTGCATTCATATACAAGGTCAGATGCGAATGAAGAAAATTTAAGAAAAGTAAAATCACCAAAACTTTTACATATAGCAACTCATGGTTATTTTTTAAATGATATTGAAACGAGTGATAAAAAATTTCTTGGTTTTAATTCAAATGCATTTAAACAATTGCAAGACATGAGATCGGGATTATTATTAGCAGGAGCCTCTGTTAGTACACAAGATTCGGTAGAAATAAGTTCATATAAAGATGGAATTTTAACTTCGCGTGAAGCCTCAGCTCTTAATTTATCAAATACAGATCTTGTTGTGCTTTCTGCCTGCCAAACAGGACTTACTGTAGAGACAGTTAATATGGGAGTAATTGGATTGCAGCAGGCATTTAGTAATGCAGGTGCGAAGAATTTAATTTTAAGTTTGTGGCCTGTAGATGATAATGCAACAGAATTATTAATGTCTAAGTTTTATGAGTATTGGTTGAAAAATAGTTCGAACCAAAATATTGTGGAGGCATTTAAAAAAGCACAATTAGAGGTTAAGCAAAAATATAAACACCCATATTATTGGGGAGCTTTTGTATTGCTAAAAAATTAGTAAAAGATTATTCGAAATAATCTTTCATTCTTTCAAAAAAACTTTTTTGATTTTTAGATGGATTAGGTTTAAAGTTTTTTGATTCTTTTAGTTGCTCCATCATCTTTTTTTCTTCAGGATTTACTGCAGTTGGCGTAAACAGGCTTATTTCAACCATCAAATCACCTTTATAATATGAATTAACATCCGGTAATCCTTTTCCTTTTAAACGTAAAACTTTTCCACTTTGAGTTCCTGGATCTATTTTTATTTTCGCTTTCCCTTCTACTAAAGGCACATCAACCGATGTTCCTAAAATTGCATCAGGAATACTAATATGAAGATTGTAAACTAAATGTTGACCTTCACGTTTCAATTCTGGGTGTTCTTCTTCTTCGATCAGTACAATTAAATCGCCATTAATACCACCCCTTATTGCCGCATTACCTTTTCCACTTACATTTAATTGCATCCCATCTGCAACACCGGCAGGAATATTAATAGAGATCGTTTCTTCGCCTCTTACTACACCTTCACCATGACAAGTATTGCATTTATCTTTAATTAATTTTCCTTCACCTTGACACGAAGCACAAGTTGTTTGCGTTTGCATTGCTCCCAACATGGTTTGTTGAATTTTAGTTACAACGCCCGAACCATTACACATTCTGCAAGTATCGTAATTATTATTCTTGGCACCACTTCCATTACAAGTACCACAAGAAACTTGTTTATTTACTTTGATTTTTTTCTCAACGCCGTTTGCAATTTCAGAAAGATTTAATTTTACTTTAACTCTTAAATTACTCCCTCTGTTTACACGTCTTCCGCCTCTTGAACCACCGCCTCCGCCAAATCCAAAAGAACCACCAAAAATATCTCCAAACTGACTAAAAATATCATCCATATTCATGCCGCCGCCATTGAAACCACCACCACCACTGGCAGCACCACCAACACCGGCATGTCCGAATTGATTGTATCGTTGACGTTTATCAGCATTACTTAAAACTTCATAAGCTTCAGCCGCTTCTTTGAATTTATCTTCAGCAGTTTTGTCATTCGGGTTTTTATCAGGATGGTATTTAATAGCAAGCTTGCGATAAGCTTTTTTTATTTCCTCTTCGCTTGCATTTTTTGCAATGCCTAATATTTCATAATAGTCTCTTTTCGACATAAGATCTTTTTATTTATTTAACTACCTACAACTACCTTTGCAAAACGAATTACTTTGTCACCAAGTTTATATCCTTTTTCTACTTCATCAACAACTTTTCCCTTTTGTTCTTCTGTAGGTGCAGGAATATGAGTAATTGCTTCCATTAAATCGGCATCAAAAACTTCACCTTTACTTTCAAAAGCTGTTAAGCCTTTA
>JABDBZ010000049.1:15762-16840 GCA_013288385.1 Bacteroidota bacterium | reverse complement strand
ACAAAGGTTATTTTGGCAACTGCCCTACTCTAAATGATGAGTCTGCAAAGTGGATAACTCAATTTAATTTAAAGGGAATTGGCTTTGATGCTTTTTCGGTAGATCATATTGTTTCAGCAGAAAAAGTAACTCCCGAAAATTTACCCAATCATTATATTCTTTTAGCAAAAGAAATTATTTTGATAGAGAATCTTACTAATTTAGATAAACTACCAAATAGTATTTTTACATTTCAATGTTTCCCTGTCCATATTGAAAACGCAGACGGTTCACCGGTTAGAGCAATTGCGATGATTAATGAATAACTAAAAATTATGAAAGAATTTATGTTATTGATCCGAAACAAGATGAGCCATCAGGATGAATGGCCGGCGGATAAACATCAACAATTCCTAAAAAAATGCGAAAGCTATATAAGTGACCTTAAGAAAAATGACCAACTCATTTCAGCACAACCATTAGTGAGAGAAGGTAAGATCATTTCAGGCACAACGGGTTCTTTAAAGGAATTACCTTTTAATGAAACTGAAGAAGTGCAAGTAGGTTACTACCATATTCTCGCTAAAGACTTTGATGAAGCGGTTGAAATTGCTAAACGAAATCCCGAGTTTGAATTTAGTAAAACGGCAAGAGTTGAAGTTCGTCCTATAAAAACAAAAGAAAAAACAACAGGCTTTGTGTATCCAAAAAACTCCTGATATAAAAAATGGAAACACTTCTTCATCACGATAAATCATTTAAAAACATTTCTTTCTCAGAAAATGAAACCAAGAATAATGAGTTTGAAAATTGTTCTTTCATAAACTGTGATTTTTCAAATTTAATTTTTACATCAACTAAATTTATCGATTGCATTTTTAATGGCTGCAACCTAAGCATGGTAAAGCTTATCAAATGTCAATTAAATCAGGTTACTTTTAAAGATTGTAAATTACTCGGAATAAATTTTAGTACTTGCATTGACTTTGCTTTTTTTGTAAAATTTGAAAATAGCATATTAGATTATTGTTCTTTTGTAAAAAAGAAAATGCCTAAAACTTTTTTTATTAATTCATCTCTTAAGAATGTCGATTTTTCT
>JABDBZ010000049.1:0-15752 GCA_013288385.1 Bacteroidota bacterium | reverse complement strand
AATCTGTTTTTTCTAATACTGATTTATTGAATGCCGTATTCAGTAAAACAATATTGAAAGAAGTAGATTTTTTGACTGCCTTTAATTATATCATTGACCCTGAAATGAACACACTCAAAAAAGCAAAATTCTCATTACACGGCGTAAGTGGGCTCCTCACCAAATATGATATTAACATAGAATAATTAGTTCCAAAATTGATTTTTTGTCCTATTCTTTCCATCCATTTCTGATCAATACAGACTCACTTCACCAAATTTTGAATTAACAGAAACCTTTTGTACATTTATTAGAATTAGAAAAATTTATCCATTAATATTTTAAAAAAAATGAAGAAATCTTTACTTCAAGACAAAAGCTTTTTAAATAACGTTTTCAATTCGAACATTACAAAAAACATTTCAGGGTCGTTGCTTACTTTAATAATCGCCCTTTTGTTAAACCAAAGTATATCTGCACAAGGTGTTTGGACACAACTAACCAATTTACCTCCTGACACAAGTGGTGGCGGAATGTTATTATTATCTGACGGAACCATTATGTGCAAAACGGAAACCGGTGGTGTTGGAGCAGGAAGTATTGGAACGGTTTGGAATAAACTTACGCCGGATATTCATGGAAGTTATATTAATGGAACCTGGACTGCACTTGCACCAATGGCTAATTCCAGGCTTTATTTTTCGTCGCAAGTATTAAAAGATGGACGCGTTTATGTTGCCGGTGGTGAATATGGAACCGGTGGAGCATTGGCTGAGATGTATAACCCAATAACAAATACATGGACCTCACTTCCTAATCCGGGAGGAACTGTTAGTGATGCAAATTCAGAAATATTACCCGATGGAAGAGTTCTTCAAGCAATGGTAAATGGAAGTTTAAAAACTACCCTAATTTATAATCCTGTTACAAATGTATATATACCCGGACCCACTTGTTTGGGAATTCATAATGAATCTGCTTGGGTAAAACAACAGGATAACAGTATTTTATTTGTAGATAGATTAAGTACAAATTCGGAACGTTATATCCCTGCTTTAAATACTTGGACAGCTGATGCAACTGTACCCGTAAATTTATATGACCCTTTTGGCGATGAAACCGGCGCAGGTTTATTATTACCTGATGGGCGTAGTTGGTTTTTAGGATCCACAGGTAAAACCGCATTCTACACACCTTCAGGTACAAATAGTCCTGGCACATGGGCCACCGGACCGGTTATTCCAAATAATAATGGAACAACAGATGCCATGGCAGATATGATGCCAAATGGAAAAATATTATGTGTGGTAAATCCTACCCCTACTTCTGCAAATCATTTTCCACCTCCATCTTCTTTTTATGAATTTGATTATACTAATAATTCATACACTCAAGTTAATGCACCATACAATGGATTAACAATTCCAAGTCCTGCTTACATTTTTAATTTGATTAATTTACCAAACGGACAAGTACTTTTATCTGAACAGGATTCTAAAAGATATTATGTATATACACCTGGTGGTACGCCTTTAGCAGCAGGTCAACCAACTATCAATAATATTTTACAAAGTGGCTGTACTAATTTTACCATAACCGGTTTATTATTCAATGGTATTTCAGAAGGCTCTGCTTATGGTGACGACTGGCAAAACGCAACAAACTATCCAATAGTTCAATTAACAAACGGAACAAATGTTTATTATGCGCGTTCATTTAATTGGAACAGGACAGGCGTGCAAACAGGAAACCTTGCAGATACGGCTCAATTTACTTTGCCTGTTGGTTTGCCTCATTTAACGTATTCATTATGTGTTATTGTAAATGGTATTAGTTCAACTCCAGTACAGTTTACTCCATTCCCAATTTTAAATAGTAACACTGTTCCTAATACAGTTTGTACTAATTCAACTTTTACTTATACGCCAAGTGGTCCTGTTGCAGGCTCATCTTTTAGTTGGACAAGAGCTGCAGTTGCAGGTATCAGTAATCCGGGTATTTCTGTTCAACAAACTGTTGATCCAAATGAAATACTTGTTAATACAACATCTAATCCAATAAATGTATTATACTCCTATTCCATTTCTGCACCAAGCGGATGTAGTGCTTCAGAGGATGTTACGGTAACCGTAGTTCCACTACCAACCATTTCAGTCATCGGCACATCAACGGTTTGTTCCGGCGATAACGATGTATTAACTGCTAATGGTGGTAATACTTATGTATGGAGCAATAGCGCAACAGGTTCACCAATCACAATAAATCCAACTTCAAATTCAGTTTATTCTGTAACCGGTACTGATGCAAATGGCTGTAGCAATACACAACAATTTGCTGTGAGTGTAAATCCAAAGCCTAATATTTCAGTTACAGGCAAGAAAAATATTTGCGAAGGCGATAGCACACTTTTAACTGCAAATGGAAGCAATAATTATGTTTGGAGCAATAACGCTACAACAAATACAATTATGGTTATGCCAAGCGTTAACACAACATACTCTGTATCTTCAACTAATGCATTAGGCTGTACTGCAACTTTCTTTGTTCAAATTGTTGTGGCCGATTGTACTGGCATAAAAACAAATGTACTTGCCGGTACCAATGGAATTGCTATTTACCCTAATCCTGCTGAAGATTATATTACTGTTGCATTTAGGACACAAAATCCTGGAACATATAATATAAAGATTCAGAATATTTTAGGTCAAATTGTTTTTGATAAAAATGATGCAGCTCTTGTAGGAAATAATTCACAGGTTATAAATCTTGAAGGAATTGCAAAAGGCGTTTATGTTATCAGCATTAAAAAAGATGCAGATGAATATAAAACCAAGATCACTATAAAATAGAAATTATTTTTAAAAAATTAAAATTATGAGTCGCAAAATAGTTTTATTATTTGTTTTAATAACTATTGCTGGTTTTGCTAAAATGAAAGCACAAACCAAACCGAGTCAAACAAAACCAAAAACAACTAAAACTGCAGCAAAAACATCGGCTAAAAAAACTGCTCCAAAAGAAATAAATGTTTACGTTTGTACAGATGATAAAGATAAATTTTATCATAAAAGAAATAGTTGTGCGGGCTTAAACAAATGTGGCGGCGAAATAAAGAATATTAAAAGTCAGGCTGCATTGAGCAAATATAAAAAGAAAAAATGCCCCAGATGTTTTGCTAAATAATTATTAAAAACAAAAAAGTCCTACACAATGTGCAGGACTTTTTTTTCATCATTTATATTCGAATTAAGCTAATTTTACATTAACTGCATTCAGGCCTTTTTTGCCATCTTGCGTTTCATAAACAACTTCGTCGTTCTCACGAACGTCTTCTGTTAATCCTGATGCATGAACAAATATTTCTTGTCCATCTTCTCCTTTAATAAATCCAAAGCCTTTTGCTTCGTTAAAGAATTTTACTGTTCCTTTTTTCATTTTTTGTTTTGTTTTTGTGTGCAAACATTTATAGTCTGCACGGGTTATTATTTGTTTGGTTTAATAATGAAGCAAATTCTTCTCTGCTCCAATGTTCTGATTTAAGAAAACGGATGCGTTTTAACTACATCAATTGTTTTCTTTATCAATTTTGTTATGTCTTTTAAATAAGGTAATTCATCTTGTGTGCAAAAAGATAAAGCTATTCCTGAGCTACCTGCTCTACCCGTTCTACCAATGCGGTGAACGTAAGTTTCTGCCTGTTCAGGAATTTCATAATTAATTACATGCGATAATTTATCCACATCAATACCGCGTGAGGCAATATCTGTCGCAACTAAAATTCTAATTGTTCTGTTTTTAAAACCCTTTAATGCGCGTTCACGAGCACCTTGTGATTTATCGCCATGAATTGCTTCTGCTTTAATACCACTTGTATTTAAATCTTTTGCAACTCTATCTGCTCCACGTTTTGTTCTTGTAAAAACCAATGCATGATCTATTTTTCCATTATTCAATACAAATTTCAATAAAGAACGTTTTTTGTCTTTATCCACGTAGTAAACACTTTGTTCAACTAAAGTTGCAGTAGATGATACAGGCGTAACAGATACTTTAACCGGATCTTTTAAAAGTGTATTTGCTAGTTTCATAATATCTGGGGCAGCAGTTGCTGAAAAAAACAATGTTTGCTTTTTTGCAGGCAATTTGGCAATCACCTTTTTAATATCATTAATAAAGCCCATATCTAACATACGATCGGCTTCATCTAAAACAAAAAATTCAATATCGTTTAATTTTACAAATCCTTGTTGCATCAAATCTAGCAATCTGCCTGGAGTAGCAACTAAAACATCTACTCCTCTTTTAAGGTCTTTTGTTTGATTCAATTGTGAAACACCGCCAAAAATAGTAGTATGCGTAATATTCACATTTCTTCCATAATTTAAAAAACTATCGCTTATTTGCAGAGCAAGCTCACGTGTTGGCGCTAATACAAGTGCTTTTATAGTTGTAGTAGAATTTGTTTGTTTTTTTAGTGAAAGTAATTGTAAAATTGGTAAGGCAAATGCTGCCGTTTTTCCGGTTCCCGTTTGTGCGCAACCAAAAATATCTTTTCCTTGCAAAATAGCCGGAATAGATTGTTCTTGGATGGGTGTAGGTTCGGTATACCCTTTTTTATCAAGCGCCGTAATAAGTGGCTTGATGATTTTTAATTCAGAGAATGTCATTTAATTTAATTTGTTTTATATATTGTTTAGTCCGCACAAAGTGTGCGTGCTATTTTTAATAGGAAAGTGTAAAAGTTATCGGGTTGTAATTAGGAGTTAACAATCAGATTGAAGAATACAATCTTCTATTCAGAATCCAAAGATAGGTTATAATTGTGAATAAAACTAATTTATTGTTAATAACTGTCTTTTATGGCTCTACAAGCCTTTAATAGAAGGGGTTGAGCCTAAATAAACAAAACATAATAGTAGCTTGCTTATGTTTGAGTACTTTATTTTTGCTTTTGAGCGTGCCCCCGCAACGAGTTTTTTCTTCTAATTACTTTTTGGGCGGGGTCGCACTTTCCGTTACAATCTTTTTGCAAAGAGACAGCAAAAAGGATTTTCACTGCAATTGCTCACGCGGCTTCTCAGTTGTCTTTACTTTTTCGTTTTGGTTTAGCCTACGGTGAGGATTTTATGTGAATCTGTGTTCCTATATGTCATCCAAACTTAATACTTCACCAACTTCTCTTCAAATTTAAGATCACGGTTAGCTGCATGAATTTTGATATTTATAAGAAGATCTTCGCATTTTTTTAAACTCTCCTTCCTGATTTTATCAATTAATTCATACACTTCTTTTGCTTGTCCTTCCACAACAGTTTCAAACGGACAAACTTTATATTTTAAACCACTGTCTTGTATCAATTGGATAGCATTATCAATGATTGTGTATTTTTCAGAATCATTTCCAAAAGGCAATAATTGTATTGCAGCATTTATTTGCATATTAATTTAATTTTAATTCTGATAATTTTTGATTCATTGAATTTACTAAAGTCGTTAAAGGTTTTTCAGCCATCGTTTTAATAAAGGGATTTAAATCTCCCGATAATTCTATTTTACAATTACCTATTTCATTTTCTTCTCCTATAAAATTTACTTCCAAATTGAAATTAAATTTTCCCAATCCATCACTATGAAATAAAATTTTAGCGTATGGCTGTTTGTCAACTAAAACCACTTTCATTGGTGTAATTCCCTTTATAACAAAGGAACAAGAATTTTCATCACACGTAAAATTCTCTGCCTTATCCTCAGGTAAAATAGATTTAAAATTTTTAAAATCGGTCAAAAAAACAAAAAGTGATTTGCAACTTGACGAAGCTTTTAATTCAGAACTTGGAATTGAGAAAGCTGCCATTTTATTTTACAACAATTTAATTTTTCAAAAACTATGAGTTATTTTAAGATAGATGTTTGTTTCCAGGTATCCGGATTATTTCGCCATTCGGTTAAACTAGCTACATCTTTTTCTGTAACATAGCCTTTATCAAGCGCCACATTAATTAAGGTAGTATAATTCGTTAAACTCACCACTTTGCAATCCGCTTTTTTAAAGTTATTTTCAGCTGTATCAAAACCATAGGTAAAAATAGCAGCCATTCCTTTTACATTGCATCCCTTTTCACGTAATGCTTCAACTGCTTTTAAACTGCTCCCTCCTGTACTTATCAAATCTTCTATAACAACTACACTTTGTCCTTTTTCAATATCACCTTCTATCAAATTAGTCATGCCGTGTTTTTTTGCTTCACTGCGCACATAAACAAAGGGTAAGCCCATTTCCTGAGAAATTAATACCCCTTGAGCAATCCCTCCGGTAGCAACTCCTGCAATAACTTCTGGTTTAGCAAAATCTTTATTAATAGCATTTACAAACTGTTGGCGGATATAGGTTCTGATACTTGGGTAAGAAAGTGTTTTGCGGTTATCGCAATATATAGGCGATTTCCATCCGCTAGCCCATGTAAATGGATTTTCTGGTTGTAATTTAATTGCTTTTATTTGAAGTAAAAATTCAGCAACTTTATAAGAAGTTTCATCAAAAGACGTCATGAAACAAAATTAAAAATATAGCTCATACATAAAAGAGCAATTTATGAACAAAAATATTTATTATAATCATTTGAGAATTAGCATTGGCGAAAAGATTGTGGAAAATGCACAAAATCAAGTTATTGTAAATTTTAAAAAAGATGGAAGCAAAAAGTTAAAAAAAACTGTTGAGCAATTTTTAAAAGAAGGAAATACTCAAAATTTATTTATTGTCACAAATTTATTTGATGATGCATTGCAAACTTTAAAAAAAGAGTTTTATTTTATTGAAGCTGCCGGTGGACTAATTCAAAATAAAGATCGCTATTTATTTATAAAACGATTAGGGAAATGGGATCTTCCAAAAGGCAAGCTGGATAAGGGAGAAACAACATCAATGGCAGCCATAAGAGAATGTGAGGAAGAATGTGCTGTGAAAGAATTAAAAATTATAAAAGCTTTACCAAACAGTTATCATATTTATAAATATAAAAATGGCTTTGCATTAAAAACTACATATTGGTATGAAATGCAAACAAATTACGACAAGGCTTTAAAGCCGCAAATAGAAGAAAACATTGAAGAAGTAAAGTGGTTTTCTTTAGCCGAAATTAAAAATGTTGCTCTAAAAAACACATACATTACAATTGAAGAATTAGTGAAAGATTACTTCGCCATCTGATTTATTTTATTTATTCCGCAGCCTTTAATGAGAAAGTAAATTTTGTTCCGGCACCAACTTTACTTTCAACAGTAATAGATTTACGATGTGCCTCTAAAATATGTTTTACAATTGCCAAACCTAAACCAGTGCCACCCTGCTCTCTGCTTCGCCCCTTATCAATCCTGTAAAAACGTTCAAACAAACGAGGGAGATGTTTATCTTCAATGCCAACGCCATCATCTGATACTTCAACAATAACGTCTTCATTATAATTACTAATATTTATATTTATTTTTCCATTTTCTAAACCATATTTGATACTGTTTGTAATTAAATTTACAAGTACCTGCCTGATTCTAAATTTATCAGCAATAACATAAATTGGTTTGTCGTATTTTTTAGAAAGCATTAAAGAGATATTCTTTTTGGAAGCATTTAATTCCAATTGCATGTAAATATCTTTGCAAAGCGCTGCAATATCAAATTTCTCCATTTCCAAATGCATATCACCACTCTCAAGCTGGGTAATGGTTTCAAGATCATCAATAATATTAATTAAACGATCTACACTTTTCTCTGCGCGTTTTAAATAATCAACATTTATTTCCGCATCATTAATGCCTCCATTTATCAGAGTATCAACGTAACCCTGAATATTAAATATTGGTGTTTTTAATTCGTGAGAAACATTTCCTAAATATTCTTTTCTGTAACTATCTAAATTTTCAAAGGAATTTTTTTCTCTTTCACGTGTATCTATCAACATACTTACGCGCTCACTTAATTGAGAAATACTATCAACCTCTTCTAATATATTTTGTTTTGAAGGAATTTCTTTACTCAAAAAAGCCTCTCTGATTTTTTCAGATAAAGCATGAATCCGATTATTAATGATCATATAATAGTAAAAATAAATAACCGCAAAACTTCCAATAAAGGACACGAATAAACTCAGTAATACTAAATCAGGATTAATTCTATAATTCCTAAAATAAGAAATTAAAAAAATTGCCAGTGTTATAATAACCGCGTTTATTAAACTCAGAACAATGATAGATGTGGAATTATTTTTCTTTTCGATCACCTGTTAAAATTACATTTTTTTATTATGCATCAATATTAAATCTTAGAAATAATTCACGTTATTTACGATTGTTTTTGTAAATTCGTTACCAATTCCAATCCCAATATGAACATCAGGTTTTTGTTTATCATTTTTAGTTTAATTGTTGCATCAAGTGCTTTTGCACAATCATCAAAAGACATTAAAACCTTAACCAATTCTGCCAATCTTAAATTCAAAGCTGATAATTACGAAGATGCATTGGATGATTATCTTCAATTAGTTTCTGATGATCCTAAAAACATAAATTTTAATTACAATCTTGCCGTATGTTACCTTAACTCTAACATTAATAAAGCTAAAGCCATACCTTATTTAGAAATTGTTGTAAGAAACGAGACTCATAATCCAAAGGCAGATTTCTTATTAGGACGGGCTTATCAATATGCTAATCGTTTTGATGATGCCATTGCTTCATTTGAAAAATATAAAGCAAAAGCAAAAAAAGAGGATGAGTTACTGAAGGAAATAGAATTGGAAATACAACATTGCATTAATGGAAAAGAGTTAGTTAAATTTCCTTTAGATGTGGTTTTTCATAATCTTGGTAAGAATATTAATTCGGAATATGCAGATTATTATCCATTTGTTACTGAGAACGAGAGCTTTATTATTTTCAACAGTAAACGTCCTAAAGATAATGGTGCTCAAAAGCAAGAAAATGGTCAGTTTTTAAATTCAATTTATATTTCAAAAGTAATTGGTGGAGAATATACTTCTTGTGATATAATTGGTGATCCTATTTGCAAAGGCAATACTAACGAAGAAGTAATTGGAATGAATGCTAAAGGTGACATTTTAGTAATTTACAAAGCAAACCTGAGAGGAGAGGGTAAAATTTATTTCAGTCGTTTAGATAAAACAGGTCAATTTAGTAAACTAGAAAGTTTACCGGATGAAATTAATGGAAGTGGTGAAGTAATTTCTGCATGTATAAATAGCGATGCTTCCATAATTTATTTCGCAAGTGATAAAAAAGGTGGCATTGGTGGTACCGATATTTATTTCAGTAATAAACTGCCAACCGGCAAATGGAGTACGGCAAAAAACATGGGACCAGAAATCAATACTAAATATGATGAAGACTTCCCTAATCTTTCACCGGATGAAAAAACACTTTATTTTAGCAGTAAAGGTCATAGCAGCATGGGTGGTTACGATATTTTTAAAGCGAGTTTAGATAATGCCACAGGTAAATTCGGTAAGCCATTAAATATTGGCTACCCGATAAATACATCTTTTGACGATCTCAATTTTCGCATATCTAAAAATGGTCGCTATGGTTATGCCGCTTCATTAAGAGGTGGTGGCATGGGCGATTATGATATTTACCGCGTTACTTTCAATGAAGTAGAAATTGATTATACAATTCTAATTGGTAATATTATTCCAAGAGATACTTCTTTGAAAGTAGATTTCAGAAATACATTGTTGACGGTAAACAATAACATCTCAGGCGAAATAATAGGTAATTATATTCCAAATCCTGACAATGGTCGTTTCATTATCATTCTCCCTCCCGGCAAGTACAACCTCATTTGTGAAGCACCCAACTTTAAAGAATACAAATATCCAATAGAAGTATTTGATAAATCTTCCTATCAATCAGAGATCAATTTATACATTGAATTAAAAAAATAAATATGATGTTACATCAAATCTCACAAACCAATTCCATTTTTTCTGAATTCTTAGCTGAGATCAGAGATGTGAATTTGCAAAAAGATAGTATGCGTTTTAGGAAAAATTTAGAACGTATGGGTGAAATATTTGCGTATGAAATAAGTAAAACATTAGAGTTTGAAGTAAGTGAAACTCAAACACCACTAGGCATTGCACAAACCGCAAAATTAAAAGAACAGCCAGTTGTTGCTACAATTTTACGCGCCGGTTTACCTTTACATTTAGGAATCTTAAACTTTTTTGATAAAGCAGAGAATGCTTTTATTGGCGCTTATCGCCGCCATCATAAAGACAATTCCTTTGATATAGCTTTAGAATATTTGGCAAGTCCTGATCTTTCAAATAAAATCTTAATACTCTGTGATCCAATGTTAGCATCAGGTTCATCACTATTACTCACATACAATTCTTTGATTTCCCGCAGCAAACCAAAGCATACACATATTATTTCAGCAGTTGCAAGTCAACAAGGTATAAACCATTTAAAAACGCATTTAAATCCAAAAGAATGCACAATATGGTGTGGTGCAATAGATGAAGAACTAACAGCGCAATCATATATAGTACCGGGATTAGGTGATGCCGGTGATTTAGCATTCGGTATAAAAATGTAAATATGTTCACAAAAAAAATAATTTCTTACGAGGATGCAAATCAGTTCAATAAATTGGTTTCTGATTATCTATCAAAGAAAAAAGATACCGAACAGCTTTATTCCTTTTTTCCTGATTTGGAAGGGTACAAGAAATTATTAAGCAACCCAACTCTTTATACAAATTTGAAAAGAGATCTTCTGGTTAATTCATTACAAACACAAGCTTTGCTGGTTTCTAATACAAGTAAAGAATCACAAAGCAATATTTCCCTTCTTAAAAACAAAAATACATTTACTGTAACAACCGGACATCAGTTATGTTTATTTACCGGACCGCTTTATTTTATTTACAAAATAATTTCTACTATAAACCTGAGTGAGTGGTTAAATAAAAAATTTCCTGATAAAAAATTTGTACCTGTTTACTGGATGGCAAGTGAAGATCACGATTTTGAAGAAGTGAATCATGCATTTGTTTACGGAAAAAAAATTCAATGGCAAAGTGATCAAATAGGAGCAGTAGGAAATTTTAAAACTGAAGGGCTAGATTCTGTTATTAAAGAATTAGAAACTGTTTTGGGAGATTCTGAAAATAGTAAAAATTTGATTTCCTTATTTAAAAAATCATATTTAGAACACTCTAATTTAACTGATGCTACAAGATTTTTAGCGAATGAATTGTTTGGTTCTTATGGTTTAGTAATTGTAGATGGAAATGATAAAGCACTCAAAAACGAATTCAGAGATTTAATCAAAAAAGATGTGTTTGAGAATTTGCCTTTCAAGAAAGTAAATGATACACTTCACTATTTAAATTCAAAAAAATATCCAACTCAGGTTAATCCACGTGAAATAAATTGTTTTTATTTAAATGGAAATACACGTAATCGTATTGAAAAACAAGGAGAAACTTACAAAGTAGTAAATACTGATATTTCTTTTTCAAAAACAGAATTAGAAAAAATAATCGATTCTGAACCGGAGAAAATTAGTCCGAATGTTGTACTGCGCCCACTCTACCAACAACATATTTTACCAAATATTGCTTATGTAGGTGGACCAGGAGAAATAACATATTGGTTAGAATATAAAGAAATGTTTGATGCTTTAAATATTCAGCTCCCTGTTTTGCAACCTCGTCAATTTATTTTAATAGTTGATAAAAATCAACAGCAAAAATTAGCAAAATTAGGTTTAGATTTAAAAGATGCTTTTAAAAATGAGCAGGATTTAATTCAACAATTTCTATCAAATCACGGTGCTACGGTAGATATTGAAGCTGAGAAAAATGAATTAAATAAAGTCTTCAACGATCTTCTTTCAAAAAGTATTGAAGTTGATAAAACGCTTGAAAGTGCTGTAAAAGCTGAGAATCAGAAAGCATTGAACAGTTTAAGTATGTTAGAAGCTAAATTAAACAAAGCTTTAAAACAAAGATCAGATACAGAGCTCAATCAAATTAAAAACATAAAGTCTAAATTATTTCCTGAAAATTTACCGCAAGAACGTTACGATAATTTTAGCATGCTATACACAAAATGGGGAAATAAATTTATTGAAGAAATCAAAAAACAAACAGAAGGTAATGATTTGAATTATTTGATTTTGTTGGAAAATTAGATCTTCAATTTAATAGGAGAGTGCACTTATGAAATCAGACGTAATGGAAGACAAACCTACCTGCTGTTTCATACAAGCTCATTTTACGATAGGCAGGTGACGTAAATTTTTATGATTAAAAGATTTATAAACTAAACATAAATATGATTTTTTGTCTTCGACAAAGGATTAAAAAACTGTGTTAAAAAAAACACAACTGTTTCGTCTAAACCTTCAAATACTTCTCAAAAGTATAATCATATTTGTTTTTTTCGTCAGCATGGTGATCTTCTTTCCATTCTAATTTAAATCTCTTCGGATCTATTTCCTGAAAATAAGTATCAGCAGTAAATTGATGTTTAACCAGAGTTCTGTATATCTCATCCAAATGCTCAATGCTTTGATTAAATATTTCAGCGCCTCCAATTATAAAAACTTTATCCTCATTTTTACAATCGTAAATTGCTTCTTGTAAATCGTAATAAACTTCAGCTCCTTCTACTTTGTAATCAGTATTTCTTGTTATAATTACGTTTTTTCTACCGGGTAATAATCTCCCAATTGACTCATAGGTCTTTCGTCCCATAATAATAGGGCAACCCATGGTAACAGACTTAAAAAAACTAAGGTCAGCCGGTAAATGCCACAATAATTTATTGTTTAATCCAATACCATTTTTTAAATCAGTGGCAACAATGGCTGCTAAAATCATTTACTTTTAAATTGAAGCCTTAAAGGTAGGAATAAAGGAAGAGATTAAAAGAAAAATTATTTTGAATTATCAATTTTTATAACCTGTCCTAATTTGAGATTATTGCTTTGGAGATTATTTAGTTCTTTGATAGCTATTGCATTTGTTTTATACTTTTTTGCAATACTATAAATAGACTCGCCTTTTTTAACCTTGTAGCTAATATAATCTGGTTTCGTTTTATCAGCAGTAAGTTTATCTGATTTATTTGCTGATGTATCGGTACTTGCTACACTTTCACTTCCTTTTTCAGATTTCACATTCAACTTTGCAACCGGTTCAATTTTTTCAGAAACATATACTACTAATTGTTTTCCCGGCCTGATTCCCCTTCTTCCAATATAATTCCACGATTTTAAATCAAATACTGTAACACCATATTTACGAGCGATGCTACTTAATTTTTCACCTGGCTTTACAGTATGCGTTTTTTTAATTTCTTTAAATGCAGTTGGTACTTGATTCTGCATACTTTGCTGTGCTTGTATTGCAACATAAATATCTTTCTCGTTGGTGAGAAACATTCCTATTTTTGCTTTAGGCAAACACATTGCATTTCCACCTGATGGAATTACGTTTTTACGATATTGCGGATTAAAATATTGTATTTCTTCAGTTGTAATATCTAATGCTTGAGATAATTGCTCAAACGACATTTGTTCTTTTACAACAACAGTATCTACTTCAAAATAAGTTTTTCGTGGTACAGCTGCATATAAATTATGTTCAGCGCCATAATTCATCACATAATTAGCCGCAATAAAAGCAGGTACATAACCTTGTGTTTCCAAAGGTAAATATGGTCTAATTTCCCAATACGTTTTTTTTCCACCGCTTCTTCTGATAGCTTTACTCACGGCACCCGGACCAGCATTATAAGCCGCTAAAACCATTTGCCAATCATTGAACATAGAATACAAACTTTTTAAATATTCGGCTGCAGCTACAGTAGCTTTATATGGGTCGCAACGCTCATCAATATAAGACGATACATTTAGGCCATACATTTTTCCGGTTGGGTACATAAATTGCCATAAACCAGTTGCACCGGCACGTGATTTGGCGTAAGGAATTAGGGCGCTTTCAATAACAGCGAGATGTTTTAATTCTAAAGGAATATTATAACGATCGAATACTTCTTCAAACATGGGGTAATATAATTGAGCAACTCCCATCATACGGCTAACACTCTCACGCTTACGGACAGCATACAAATTAATAAAACTCAAAACATGTTCGTTATAAACTAAATCAAAAGGAGAATTTACATCCAATTTAGCAATACGGGATTGGTATGTGTAATCGTCATACTTTGGAACGCTATCAGCTGTAAAATGAAACTTATTCGTTTTAGGAATTACAGGCTTACTAAAAGCCTTATCAAACATTTTTTGAGCAGCTAAACTATCCAATAAAGCAGCAATTGGATCATCCGCATTAATAGTCTGCGCTCCGAGAAAAGATAAACTTAACATCAGAAAAAAGGTAATGCGTATTTTATTTAGCGAAGTCATATTGCTTTAATTCAAATGCTTTCTTTAGTTATTTAACGCTTGTTTGTTAAAATAGTTACATATTTAGTGTTTAAATTTTAAAGAAGCAAATTGCAATATCAGAAAAATTGGTAATAAAGCTGTTAAAGCAGTTTATTAATTTTTAACTTTGTATTGTGAAGAACAAAGAAGAAATAGAGATCGCAGAACATTACTATGAGAGGCATCCATTAATTTTAACAATTTCAGTAATTTCAAGTGCCTTATTGGTAGGAACCTGCTGTTATATATTTTTCTTTAGAGAGTTTGAAGTGCATGGCTGGGGACTAATTCTCATTCCACCAACTTTAGTTTCAGTTTTTCAAACATTAATTTTCATTTTAACTCCATATGCTTTTATTTATAAAGACAGAATAGAAGTCAAAAAAAATTTATTTTATAATAAAGTCTGGTATTTCAATGATATTAAAAAAGTAAGTGAATTAGGTAAAGGCTCTTTTATTATTACTTATAATGATGGCGATGAAGAAACACTTCCTTTGAAAGGGATTAAACCATCGCATTTGCAAAACCTGAGAAACGAATTGCATCGTAATGTTTATGAAACTTTGGTTATAAGAGATTTGTTGAATTGAATAACTCATCCTCAACCCTTCTCCAAAGGAGAAGGGAGCAGATCCTACAAAATTTTAGTTTATCGAATTAAATGGCATTTGAAGAGGAAACTTTGTTCTTAATTATTCGGATTTGGCTTAATAAAGAACAACCGATTTTTTCCTTCCAATATTCTCAAACCGTGTCTCCGTGCCTTGGAGGCTAATTAAAAAAGCTACTCGTTGCAAATTAAAAATCAAATTTATATCCTACGCCTTTTACTGTTTTAAAATAATCTTCGCCAATTTTTTCGCGGAGTTTACGTATATGTACATCAATTGTTCTATCACCAACAACCACTTCATCTCCCCAAACTTGTTCCAAAATATATTCACGTGTAAAAACTTTACCGGGCTTGCTACTCAATAAAGCGAATAGTCTGAATTCTTTTTTAGGAAGATTAATTTCTGAATCACCTTTATAGATCATGTGTTTTTCCTTGTCAATTCTAATATCTCCGAACACAACACTTGTTTCTGTAACTGCATTAGCATGTAAACGCCTCAATAGTGCTTTGACTCTACTAATAAAAACTCGAGGCTTAATTGGTTTTGTAATATAATCATCAGCACCAACTTCAAAGCCTGCGATCTGAGTATAATCTTCGCTTCTGGCGGTTAAAAATGCAATGAGTACATCCTTTAAATCTTTAACATCCCTAATTTCTCTGCATGTTTCAATGCC
>JABDBZ010000048.1 GCA_013288385.1 Bacteroidota bacterium | reverse complement strand
CATCACGGTTGGTGTAACGGCTACGGTTGGGGAGGTAAAATCCTGATAAATCACAAATGTTTCTGTATGTGTGCAGCCTGTGGAACTGGTTCCTACTACCTGACCTGTACAGGATTGGGTAAAGTTCATGCTGGCTCCCGTTACTGTGCCACTGCAACTTGGAAACCATACATACGTTAACGGATTTCCATTTGTTACACTCGTGGTTAATAATACGTTCGGATTATTACAAGTAACTGTGTAAGTGCCACCCGGATTCACAATTACAAAAGAAGCTTGAACAGGAATTGGTGCAACACTAAAACTTGCCGTATTCGTGCAGCCATCAGCAGTTGTAATAGTAACTGTATTAATTCCAGGAACGAGTCCGGAAGCAGTCCCACTATTTACAGGAGTTAAACTACTTGGTGTCGGACTCCAGTTCACTGTATAATTCGGACTTCCACTTGGGCTAAATGTTACATTTAAGTTTGCACTGTTGGATGGACTTGCACAATTACCATTATTAATGAGAGGATTTGCGAATGGCTTTGGATTAACAGTAACGTTTAATGTAGCGCTAATTGTTTGTACAGCATTTGATGAATTTGTCCCGGTAATGTAAGTTGTATATTGTGTAGTTACACTTGGTGAAACAACAAAGTTACCGGTTGTATTTGTAATTGGTCCTGGAAATAACGAGTATGTTGGATTACTTAAGTTAGCGAAATTTACAGGTGAAACAGTAATAGTTGCACCAGGACAAACGGCATAACTTGGATTACAATTTGGGTTACAAGATAAGCTTGCTGTACCAACACTTTGAAAACTAACCAAAGTATTGACACCACTATAGTTTGAAATACAAATTACGAACTGTTGACATGCGTTAACAGCAAGAGGCGGTTGAAAATTTCCTGGATCTCCACCTGGCGGAATATTAGCGGCAGAAGCCATTCCCGTACCACCAGATGAGCTCGCATTCCAATTACACCTCACAGGTGCAAGTGTATTATTAAAAATTTGAGAACACGTAGATGGTGTATAAGGCCACATGGCCCAATCATAAAATCCAGCTTGAGGATTAGCACTATTTCCTGCTCCAAAAATAAATTCTAAATTTCCGGCATTTCCAACTGTTATTAATAACCATTGTGGCTTTAATTCGCCGGCCATTAAACATCCAGAATTCGGCGGATTAGGGTTTGTTTGCGGATTACTAATATTTGATGCAGTTGTAAAATCAACTATATTACCAGGACCCGAAATTGCATTAAATGTGAAACTCGGATTTGAACATAAAGGAATAGCTACAATACAATCAGCATTTTGCGCTTTTGCAATTGTAACAACAAATAAAAGTAAAATGTATTTAAATATTATTTTCATCGTAATAATATTATCTTGTTATTAGCTTGTGAACCAATTCATATATTTCTTTCTTGTCAGCATTCTTAAATACAACTTCTCCATTACTGCTAAAAGCTATATTACTCAAACTCTCATCTTTTGCAAATTCAATATCTGACTCTTTTATTTTCACTATTTTTTTATACCCTTCTTTATTTAACTCTATTTCTCTTTGAGAATTCGGTATAATAGAAACACATATCACACCCTTTCTTCCACCTTTCAATTTTGCTGCTTCATAAATATTTGCCATTTTTTCTAATTCAGAATATAAAGTTTTATTTATTTGACTTGCACTATTATCAAAATTGATAATAACCAATTTACTTTCAACAATCAAATCAGGATTGTTATCTTTTAAGAACTGGCAAACCTTTTGATATATTTCCTGTTGTGCATTGAAAAAGTTTATCAATAATAAAAGCGCTAATGTTAATCTGTTTCTCATTTTTGATCTAATTAGTTTTCTGTTAGTAATTAAATTACTGCCTTCAATATGGTTCCAAGATTTGCAAAAAAAATCCCTACCATCTAAGATAGGGATTTTGATTTTGAAAAGAAAGGGTTTATTTATCTAAACAAAGTAACATTTCCTTTTAGGTCGTACGTCTGATTATCTTTACCCGTAGCTTTGATAATATAGAAATAAACACCTGCAGCACAATCTTTGCCTGATTGATTTTTACCATCCCATGCAATGTTTCCTGTATCGCTATCTACTTCGTAAACTTTATTACCCCAACGATCAAAGATTGTAGCTTGGATATCAGTTAAGCTAGATGCTATTAATCTGAAGATATCATTTACTTTATCTCCATTTGGTGTAAATACGTTTGGTACTTCTAATTTACTCGGAACCTCAACTGTGATAACTTCTATTTTTGATCCCGAACATGTTCCTTTGCTTCCTGATAACAATACACTATATGTTCCCGGTGCAGTATAAGTAGCACTCGGTGTTATACTAGATGTACCAGCAATGTATGAATTGGTTAATATTGACCCATTACCAAAACTCCATGTTGCAGTTAAAACACCTGTAGTAAAAGTAGAAGCGCTATTATTTTGGAAAGTTACATGTAATGGTGAATAACCAAATAATGAACTTGGTGTGAAGTCAACATTCAACGAACCTTGAACAACATCATAAGCACCTAAAGTTACACAACCATTAAGTGTATTAGTTACAGTTACACCATACTCACCAACTTGTGACCCTAATATAGACGACAAGTTTCTATTAGTAACTACAACACCTGCAGGGAATATATTCCAGTAATATTTTAAATTATTGGTTGGTGTTGCAACTGCAACAACAGTAGCTTGATTTGATCCACAATCCAATGTATAAGTAGGTGAGAAATCTACCGTAGGAGGTGTTAAATCACACGCTACAACATACGAAGCAGAAGTTGTACATCCGTTTGTTGCGGAAGTTGATATAGCTGAATGGCTACCACATGCAGTTGTATTGAACTGAGTGCCCGGGACACCACTACCAATTGGAGGGAACCATACATAAGTAGGTACTAATGCTACAGCTAACGTCGGTGTGATAATAGGTACAATAAGCACATCAGAATTTATACAATTAATAACTGAATTCGTTAAAGCACTAATAGTAAATACAGGTAATCTCACGTCCTGATTGATCTGGACAGTTTTGCTTGCACGACATAAGTTATTATTATCCACTGCACCTACTGTAAATATGCCCACAACAGTTATATTGTTTGTTGCACCAGTAACTGCAGGGTTAATATTAACAGTAGTGTTTGGCGTAGGATCTACAGAATTAGATGGTGAAGCCGGAACAGTCCATGTTATAGCTGTATTAGAATTACTACTAATACCATTCAATATCATCGATGGATCATTACACGTTAATAAACTTAATGGTTGAATATAATCAACATTTGGAGCTATTGTATTTTGTATAATACTAATAGATGTAGATGATATACAATTATTAGTTAAATCTTTTACATAAACAACCCAAACACCTGGAGTAGTAACGTTATTTTGATTTGGATTTGAAGAAAGTGCAGTTGTAGGAGTTATAACAACTGTAGCAGGTGGCGGACAAAAAGTATAACTTACCGGAACGTTTAATACTGGTGACGTTATAACAGATGAAACCTGCATACTCGTTATACTTGTTGTTGAACAACCAACCGTAAAATTACTCGGACTCGTTACCGTAAACTGTGGTACACCAACCGAAGCTGTTACTTGAACAGATTTTGTCGTGACACAACCCGTTAAATTATTCTTAGCCTCTGCCCAATAAACACCAGGAGAGTTAGGACAAAATATATTGATAGTGCCTTGAGCAACTCCAACATAAACTGTATTTGTTCCTGATACCTGGAACCAGTTTGTCGTTACGTTTGGCCCTTGATTACAAGTCATAGTAAAACATGAACCCGCAACGTTACAAGTAATATTTTGAACTGTAGGTGTCACAACAACTGTTGGTGAACTAAAGTTTGAATATATAGTAAAGTTAACCGAAACACTGCAACCAGATGCAGGACTTTGACCTACAACTTGCCAGTTACCTGGCTGGGTAATATTTGCCGAATTACCAGTTAAGGTTCCTCCCGAACTTGTCCATGTATAAGTTAAAGGCGGTCCGCTAGAAGTAGCTGTCATTGTTAATGGATTATTTAAACAAGTTAATGTATAATCATTACCAGGTGAACCTACACTAAATTGCGGGATAGCCAATGGTGGATTAATAAGTACTGTTTTTGTGATATTACATCCTATGCCATCCGTGACCACTACGGTATGGACACCCGCGACCAGACCCGTCGTGGACGTAGGTGCCTGTAAAGTATTGGCGACGACGTTTGTACCGACCGTACCTGTTGGGCCCGTGGTTGTTACTTGCATTGGCGTTGCCCCGACCGTAAGAGTACCCGATAAAGTCGCGATAGAATTCGAACAAGTTGGCTGCATTGGTGTTAATACTAGATTTGGTGCAGGAGTTACACTTACCGTAATTAAACGGTTAATTGGTGCACAAGAACCTGCAGGGTTCATAGTTGCAATTAAAGTACCTGTAATAGCAGTAATATAAGTTTGATTAGTGAAAGAAGGGATACTATATGTACCCGGTACACCAGGACCTTGCCATGAATATGGACCTAAACCGCTTGGTAAAGTAATTGTTGCGCCATTGGCACCACAAGTAGGCAAGGTTATACTTTGAGAACCTGCTGGGTAACTACTATTATTACCTATAATTGCCATAGGACTACATTGTGCATCGAAATATACACAGCCATAGTGTCCGCCAGCATCACAGTCAGTTGAAACTATTTCTAATGTAATATTTTGATTAATGTAAGCAGTTAAATCTAATGTGTTTAATTTCCATTTATTGTAAATCAAAGAACCATTACTTCCATTATAAACAGTATTACCACCGCAAACATAGTATACTAAAGGGTTTGTGGTTGTACAGGCTGAACTAGGAGCAGATATAGAAAAAGCAGGACAAGTTAAAACTGAGTTAGTAGATGCATTAATAACTGTAATTTGGAAAGCACCTGCATCACAACAAGCATGACCTGTAGAAAACACGGAAATAAAAGCGAATTGGAATAACGCATTACTAGCTGTAACTGCAAACGTTTTAGTTAACTTCTCAATACTATAATCATTAACCTCATTATTTAAACGGATAAAATTGCTACCATACATTGCCGGAATACCTAATTGCGGATTAACGCCTATTCCATTATTATTTGTGGTACCAAATACTGAATAAATTGGATATTGTGCTCCAATTATATTATCAATATAACCTGTTGAAGCAGCAGTTATTAAAGCAGACTCCGACGGTGGGTTAGGGCAACAACCAGATAAGTTACAAGAATTACTTGGAAATTGATTAGATCCACCATCAACTGTCCAACCAGTAATTTGGTTGTTACTAGTAATTGATGTTACAGAATTTGGCGCTTGAGATGGATTTTCAAAATCCTCATTATTACAAGCCGCTGCAGTTATTCTGTTATTACCAAGTGAATAGTTCTTTTTATACACTGGGTATTTAAGATTATATTTAGCATTAATATACTGCCTCTTTAATCCGTTCATACGAACCGGATATTCATTACCGAAAAATCCTTCAGATAATGCCGATCTTTTTGCAGCGTCTTCGTCAAATCCAGCGAGAGAGTCGTTGAAAATTTGGTTTTTTTGTCCTAACATACTGCTAAACAGCATTGTGAAGAATAAGAACCCAATTAATTTTAGTTTTTTTACGTTTTTCATGTGTTTCAATTTTAACAATTATCACTAATATCAAATTAGTTCCTAATGGACATCAAGGATCGTGCCAAACTCTAATTTTTGTTAAAGTCTGAAACCTTTTTTACAGAAAAATTATCCTTACTTTTGGTTTTTAACAATTCAATATGGAGTTATTACAAAATAAAGTTGCACTAATAACTGGTGCAACCAGAGGGATAGGTAAAGGAATAGCAATTAATTTTGCAAAAAATGGTGCAAATATTGCTTTTACATATGTTAGTTCTGAAGAAAAAGCAATCGCGCTAGAAAAAGAATTGGAAGGATATGGCATCAAAGCTAAAGCCTATAAAAGTGATGCCGGAAATTTTAAAGCTGCCGAAGAATTAGTGAATGCTGTAGTTACAGAATTTGGTACTGTTGATGTTTTAGTTAATAATGCAGGAATTACAAAAGACACTTTACTTATGCGAATGAGTGAACAACAATGGGACGATGTTATAAATGCAAACTTAAAATCAGTATTTAATTTAACCAAAGCTATACAAAAACCAATGTTAAAAGCACGTAAAGGCTCAATTATTAATATGAGTTCGGTTGTTGGCGTAAAAGGAAATGCAGGCCAAAGTAATTACGCAGCATCAAAAGCAGGCATTATTGGCTTTACAAAATCAATAGCTATTGAATTAGGGTCACGAAATATTCGTTGTAATGCCATAGCGCCAGGTTTTATTGAAACGGAAATGACCGCAGGATTAGACGAAAAAGTTGTTCAACAATGGCGTGATGGTATTCCTTTAAAAAGAGGAGGTACAACCGAAGATGTTGCTAACTTAACATTATTCTTAGCCAGTGATATGAGTTCATATATTACAGGTCAATGCATCAATATTTGCGGTGGCATGTTAACATGATAACAAATTTATAACTATCATAATTAGTCTTTCTTTGATTACACTTATTTCAGATACACATTGGTACATTTATATTCTGTGTTTATGTATTGGTATACTTTTTTCTTTAACACTTTATTATAAAGAGAAAAAAGCTAATGAAATACCATCCATTATCGGCAAAATTCTGATAATCATCAGAACAATTGCTGTCACATTCATTTGCATACTTCTTACCAATTTATTTTTAAAAAGGGTCATCAATAAAACCGAAAATCCTATTTTATTAATTGCGATCGATAATTCTACTTCTATCGCATCAGGCAAGGATAGTGTGGAAATACAAACCAATTTTATAAGAAACATTGAAACATTAGAAAAAAATCTCAGCGAAAATTATATTGTAAAAAAAATGTTGTTCGGAGAGAAAACACGTTTATCGGATACGATAAATTTTACGGATAAGGAAACAGATATAACTAATTTACTTGCCGATATCTCAAATAATTTTTCGGGACAAAATATAGGTGCTTTAATTCTTGCTTCTGATGGTATCATAAACAAAGGAGGTAATCCAACATATTCCCTTGATAAAATTAAATTTCCAATTTATACAATCGCTTTAGGTGATACCACTGAAAAAAAGGATGCGTTTATTCAAAAAATAAACCACAATCAAGTAGCGTATTTAGGAAATCAATTCGCGGCAGAAATTACTGTAGATGCCTTGCAGCTCAAAGATGAAGAATGTATAGTAACTATTTACAAAAACAAAATTAAAAAAGGGGAACAAAAAATTAAATTCAATTCCGATAATTTTATTTCTACAATCAATTTTATATTAGATGCTGATGCTCCGGGTGTTCAAAAATTTTCTGTTGTTATTTCGCCCGTAAAAGGTGAAACCAATTTAATTAACAATGAACTCACTTTTATAATTGATGTGATTGATAATAGAGATAAAATTCTCATCCTTTCCAACTCTCCCCATCCGGATATTGCAGCCATAAGTGAAAGTATAGAAAGTATGAAAAATTATGAATTAATAAAAGATTTCACATCCAATACAAATCGTGTGCTTAAACCGTATAGTTTAGTAATTATTCATAATTATTCTAGTGCAAACAAAACCATAATTGATGAATGCGTAACAAACCATATTCCTTACTTTATTATAAACCCTGCCGCTAATTCTGGTTTAAATGAACTAAAAATCGGAGTTTCAATGGATCGCTTAAATGATGCAGAGCCTTTGCTCAATAACTCGTTTGGATTATTTACAGTTTCAGATGAGCTTAAAAAAATGATAAAAAATTTTCCGGCAGTAAAAACTTATTTTGGAAAATACATTGTCGCTAACGGGGCCCAAATTCTATTACAACAGCAAATAGGTTCATTATCTACGCCAGATCCAATACTTTTATTTAACGAACTCAATGGCTCTAAAAGCGCCGTGTTTATTGGTGATGGACTATGGCGCTGGAAATTGAGAAACTATCAGGAGAGCACTAATTTTAATGCATTTAATGAACTGCTAAGTAAAACGGTTCAGTATTTATCAGTAAAAAGTGATAAAAGTTTTTTCAGAATATTTACTCAGAAAATAATTAACGAAAATGAGGTAATTGAATTTAATGCCGAAGTTTATAATAAAAGTTATGAATTAATCTCCGAACCAGATGTAACAATGATTATCAAAAATCAAAACGGAAAAACTTATAATTATACATTCAGTAAACAAAACAATTCATATAAATTAAACGCAGGTTTTCTTCCTCCAGGTGAATATACTTACGAAGCAAAAGTGAAAACAGATGGAGAGATTCAAGTAAAAAAAGGTGTTTTGATTGTGAAACCTGTGATTTCCGAAAAAATAAATACTGTAGCTAATCACAACTTGTTAAATCAACTTAGTAAAGGCACAAATGGAAAATTGATTTATTTAAATGAACTCAATAATCTTAAAACTGAAATTACAAAAAATGAAATGATTAAACCTATTACCTATTCACAAAATGAAACGACTGACCTCATTGACCTTAAATGGTTATTCGCAACTATAATTATTTTATTAAGTATTGAATGGTTTTTAAGAAAATATTACGGTTTAATATAATAAGTATGAATAAATATATTGCAGCAATATTATTTATTGCATTATTTTTCTCATGCTCATATCATACAATTGAGGTAAATTCAAAGCAAACTATTACTTTAAAACTAAATGAGAAATTCAGAATTAATTTACCGGAAGATCATACAAGTGGGTACACCTGGCAACTCAACGATACTTATGATAGATCAATTATTGATCACATAAATACTGTTTGGGAAGGAAAATCAAATGGCGTTTTCTTTTATTTTAAGGCTACAAAAATTGGGACAACTGTTTTAAATTTTACGTCGCGTAAATACGACGATATCAATTCAGTAAAGGAAATGACCATTACAATCTCAGAAAATTAGTTCGCTTATTTTCTTTCGTAAATATAAATCAGGTTTTGTGAAACAGGTTTATAAGTATTTAGGTTTTCGTTGTAAACGTAAACGCTTTGTTGCCCTTCAATCATATCAACCAAACCAACAATTTTATATTTTTCGGTTATAAATTTATTTGCCCATTCAAATATATATCTATCTACATTAGCTTGCACTAACAAGGAAAGTGGGTGATTAAAAAATATTATAAATTTAGGATTTGCCTTCTCTGTGTCTCTTGCGAATTCTTGTTGCCATAATTTATGATCTTTTACATTATTTACGATAGAAGTAAAATAGGCGTGCCGCGATGGCGATTTCTTTTTAGTATAAAAATAAATTTCCGGTTCAGATCCAATCAATACAATGTTATCTTCAGGCTTGGAATGCGAATTGATATAGTTTCCAATTTCCATTGCTTCCGGAAAAGGATTATTGCCATAAACAGCCCTTAAAATACGTTCGTAATTTGGGTGAAAATAATAAGATTTCATTATTGGTCCCGACATATGATTAAATGTTAGGAAACAAAAAATAGTGAGATAAATATACTTAATATATGGTTGTTTAATCTTAAATGTGCTTTGAACAATAGCCATTATTGAATAATAAGTTAAACCTGCAACCAACGAAATACCAGGCACTGTTTGAATCCAATAATGTCCGTAAAAATAAAACCCAGGCACGATAGTCAAAAAAGAAAAACCTAAAAGAGTTATGCCCATTATTTTTAATTTGATATTTATTGGCCGCAATAAACACACGGCAACTGCCAAAACACTATGAATCCAAAAAAATTTGTGATTTTGAACAATAGCATCTCGTGTATATTTAAAATACTTAATGCCTTCTTCATACGGCATACTGCTTACATATTGCTTTGGATGTTCATAAGCCCAATAAATCATTTCATTAAAAGAACCTTTAGCTGCAATAATTAAAAACATAATACCAATCACAAAAAAACCACCGAACGAATACCATAAAATATTACGCCAAAATATTTTTGTTACTCTTGGCTTTGTGAATATAAAATCTGTGATAACCATCAAACCGCCCCATAGTGCTAAAAACACACCGCTGGTTTTAACCATAAACGCACCACCCATTGCGAGACCCATCAGCATATAGTAATACCATTTATCATAAACTTTAGTTAATGAATAAAACAAAAGCCCTAAACAAATAAAAAATGCAACGCCATGTTCAGCTTGCACTGTAAAACCACTTAAGTTTGGTGTTAACGAAACAAAGGCAAAAGTGATAGCTGATATTAATCCTGCAGTAGCAGAAAATAAATTTCGCCCTGCAAAATAAATAAAAATGAACGAAACAATATTTAACCACATAAAACCTGTATGCATTCCTTTAACAGTATCACCAAACACGCCAACCATGAAGCCATAGAAATAAAATAATCCTGGAAACTTTACTTCATAAAAATCTTTGTATGGTGTTTTTCCTTCTAAAACTAATGTTCCAAAGTAACTGTAAATTCCCTCATCCCTCTCAAAAGGAATCAATAAAAAGTTTGATCGAATAGCGTGAACGATAAAAACAAGTATTAACAAAAGAAATGAGCAAATCAAATCTTCATTAGAAAGTGTAATTTTTTTACCGGCAATCATAAAATCTCGTGTCTCTTTGCTCAGAGATACTGTTTGTTTTTTATCTATTGCTTTAGTTTTTGACATAAATGAAAATCTAATTATTTTTTATTCCGTTCTTTTCTTTTAAAAATGAAAATGTGTTCGCAATTCCTTCTTCAATTGGGGAGAACTTAAAATTTGGGTATGCAGTCTTCAGTTTAGTATTATCAAGGTAGATAGCCGGGTTATCGCTTTGTCTCGTTTCATTATAACTTATTTTGAAATCTTCTTGCAAACTATTTTTAATAACATTTACCAATTCATTAATACTTAAATTATCATTTGAAGCCAAATTAAATATATTAGAGATATTAGGATCTGATGAAATAGATAAGCTTAACAATTGTGCAACGTCATTTACATAAATATAATTTCTAATAATTTCACCATTACCATATATCAGGATACTCTTATCGGAAATTATTTTTTCTAGAAATGTATTTATGACTCCCAATCCTTTTGATGTATCTTGACCAACTCCGTATACATTTGAAACTCTGAAAATATCATGATGTAAATTATATTTTACTTCAAAATAGTTCAGATAATTTTCCATTGCCAATTTATTTATACCATAAGGTGAAAAAGGTTTTTTATCTGAATATTCTGTTAGTTTCTGGCTGGAAGGCCCGTATATAGTGCCGGCACTTGAAACAAAAACAATTTTCTTTAATCCCAATTTTGAAACGCATTCAAGAAAATTAATGAAGGGCAATAAGTTTTTTTCGATCTCAAATTTTGGATTTTCCCAACTCGAAGATGGAATTGAATCTGATGCCAAATAATAAACCAAATCTATATCTTTAAAATAACGTTCAATTTCTTTTGTGTTATTGAGATCTAATTTATGATAAAGAACTCTATTTGAAAATTCATTTTTATCTGACCTTCCAAATAAAGAAACCTTTAATTGTGACTGTTGAATTAAAACGTTTGTTAAATGTTTTGCAATAAAACCATTCGCTCCAATTATAGCAATGTTATTTAAACTCATACGTTAATCGTTTTTTCAATAACGGTATAAGGTCTATTCCTTACTTCATCATAAATGCGAACAATATATTCGCCAATAATTCCTAAACAAATTAAAATGAGTGAGCTGAAAAAAGAAATGATAATTGCTAATGTTGCAAAACCTTTTACTTCAATGCTATGAACAAGTGATTCATATATCACTAGGATAGAATAAACTGTTGCAAATACCAATCCTAAAACTCCCAAAATAGTAATCACACGAATTGGAACTGAAGAAAAAGAAAAAATTCCATCTAATGCGATCTTCATTAATTTTTTTAAAGTATAACCCGATTCGCCATCAATGCGAGCAGCTCTTTCGTACTCTACTCCAACTTGTTTAAAACCAACCCATGCTCTGATGCCTCTTAGAAAAGGGTTTTTCTCCTGAAGCTTTAACATGCTGTCTACCACTTGTCTTTTCATGACACAAAAATCGCCACTATCTAATGGAATATCTGTATCACTTAAACTTTTCAATATTCGATAAAAACTATTGTAACTTAATTTCTTTATAAACGATTCTTTTCGCTTTTTCCTAACGCCATAAGCAACATCATTTCCTTCATCTAAATATTTAAAAAAAGCTGGCAATAATGACGGTGGATCTTGAAGATCGTCGTCAATAATTGCAATGTAGTCACCCGTACATATTGAAAGTCCGGTTTTAACAGCTATCTGATGACCAAAATTTCTTGATAGTTTTACACCTTTGATGTAAGAATATTTTTTATTTAACTCAATTATTTTCTCGTAACTTTTATCTTTACTCCCATCATCAATCAATACCAATTCTAAATCCCAACCCGAATTTTTTCTTTCAGCATCAATTGCCTCTAACAAATTGTTCATGAAAGCCGATGAATTGTAAATGGGTACTATTATTGATATTTTCTTATCCATTATTTAGGCTTGCCCTAGGGATTTGACAGAATTTAAAAGTACTAAAAAATTGAACAATAAAAAAAATAAATGCACTTACAGCGATTTACTGAAAGCCCTGTTTCAATTAGTGGAGCAAGCTAAAAAGAGTTTCAATTGAGGCTAATAAATTTTATCTTTACCTTTATTTTAATATATTTGACACTCTAATAACCTAAGATGAAAGTTGTTTTACTCGCCGGCGGATTGGGCACAAGAATATCTGAAGAAACCACCATAAAACCCAAACCAATGATTGAAATTGGTGGCAAACCAATTATTTGGCATATTATGAAAATATACGCACAACATGGATTCAACGAATTTGTTGTTTGCTTAGGTTATAAAGGCCATTTAATAAAAGAATATTTCATTAATTATTTTTTATACAATTCAGATATTACTGTTGAATTAGAAAAAAATGTTGTGGATGTTCATTTTACAAACTCCGAATCATTTAAAGTTACTTTAGTTGATACGGGGTTGGATACAAACACGGCAGGAAGAATTAAACGCATTCAAAAGCATGTTCAGAACGAACGTTTTATGTTAACTTATGGTGATGGAGTTGCAGATATTGACATAAAAGCACTCGTGAAATTTCATGAGAAATCAGGTAAGTTGGCAACCTTAACTTCTATTCAACTACCTGGAAGATTTGGAAATATTGAAACAAATGATCAGGGTTTAGTTTCTAAATTTCAAGAAAAGCCGGAAGGAGATGGCGTTTGGATCAATGGTGGGTTTTTTGTTTTAGAGCCTGGCATTTTCAAATATTTACAAGGTGATATGGAAAAAATTCAATGGGAAAAAAAACCATTGATTGATATTGCAAATGATGGGCAACTTTCTGCTTTCAAACATAATGGTTTTTGGAAATGCATGGATGCCATGCGTGATAAAATTGAACTGGAAGACCTTTGGGAATCTCAACATGCGCCTTGGAAAATATGGTAAACCTTTTTGGTGGTATATACAAAGACAAAACCATTTTACTAACAGGTAACAGCGGATTCAAAGGATCTTGGATGTCATATTGGCTTACTAAAATGGGTGCGCAGGTAATTGGATTTTCAAAAGACATACCAAGCGAACCAAGTCATTTTAAATTTTTAGAAAATTCTTATTCAGAATTTATAGTCGGGGATGTAACCGATTTAAAACACCTTGAATCAACCTTTAATAAAAACAAAATTGATATTGTTTTTCATTTAGCTGCGCAATCACTTGTTCGTTATTCATACAAACATCCGATTGAAACATTTCAAACAAATGTGATAGGAACTGCAAATGTAATTGAGGTATGTAAACAAAATAAATCTGTTAAAGGTATTGTAGTTGTTACGAGCGATAAATGTTACGAAAATTTTGAAGATGATCGTCCATATAACGAAACAGATCGCATGGGTGGATATGACCCTTACAGTGCTTCTAAAGGTTGTGCTGAATTAGTTGCAAGTTCATATCGGAGATCATTTTTTCCTTTGAATGAATACGGGAAAAAACACACTTTTATTTTAGCAAGCGGAAGGGCAGGAAATGTAATTGGCGGCGGTGATTGGTCAGAAGATCGGTTGATACCCGATATAGTAAAAAATACTGCGAAAGGTTTGCAAACAGAAATTCGCAATCCAAAAGCAACTCGTCCTTGGCAACATGTTTTAGAACCAGTCTCCGGTTATTTATTATTGGGTCAAAAAATATTAGAAGGTGACGTTACTATTTCTGATGGATGGAATTTCGGTCCGGAAAATAATGAAACACTTTCAGTGGCGGAAGTTTTAAAAAAAGCAATCAATATTTGGCCTTCAATTACATATAATACACCGCCACAGTATGATATCCCACATGAAGCAAAATTGTTGCGCTTGGATTGTACAAAAGCCAAAACAATTTTAAATTGGCGGCCGGTTTGGAATACAGATACGGCTATCGAAAACACGATTTTATGGTATAAAAATTTTCATGACCACCACACTTTAAATACAGAAATAGATCTTCGCAATTACATAACGAAGGCAAAAGAATTAAAATACGTTTGGGCAAAATGATGTTCGAAGAAACAAAATTAAAAGGGGCATATGTTATTTCTTTAAATCTCTTACAAGATGAAAGAGGTGCTTTTGCACGCACATTTTGTAAAAAAGAATTCCAACAAATTGGTCATAACAAAGAGTTTGTGCAATTGAATCATTCATACAATACCTATAAAGGAACAATTAGAGGAATGCATTATCAAATACCACCTTACCAGGAAATTAAATTAATTCGTTGTATACGTGGTTCCGTTTTAGATGTAATAGTTGATCTAAGAAAAGATTCTCCAACTTATTTGCAACATGTATCAATAGAAATTTCATCTGAAAATAAAAAAATGGTTTATATGCCTGAAGATTTTGCGCATGGGTTTCAAACGCTTGAAGATAATTCGGAACTTATTTATCATCATACAGAATATTATACACCGCAAGCCGATACTGGTTTAAGGTATGATGATCCGGCTTTAAAGATTAAGTGGCCATTAGAACCAAAAATGGTGTCGGAAAAAGATAGAAATTATAAATTAATCGATCATAAATTTTAAAAGAAATTAATATGCAATGTCGCTTTTGTAAACACGAAGTTAAAACTGAATTCGCAGACCTGGTTAATAGCCCTGCTTCTAATTCATACTTAACCTATCAACAACTAAATGAGCCTGAAGTTTTTTATCCATTGAAAGTTGTTGTTTGCGAAAAATGTTTTTTAGTTCAAGTTGATGAATATAAAAAATCCTCAGACATTTTCAATAGTGATTACGCTTATTTCTCTTCATACTCTACAAGTTGGTTAGCGCACAGTAAAAAATATACAGAAATGATGATCGCTCGTTTTGGTTTCAATGAAAAATCATTGGTAACAGAGATCGCTTCTAACGATGGTTATTTATTACAATACTTCAAAGAAAAAAATGTTCCTGTATTGGGAATTGAGCCAACATCAAATACCGCAGCAGTTGCCATAAAAAAAGGTATTCCGTCCGTAGTCGATTTTTTTGGTATACGATTAGCCAAACAATTAGCGGGTGAAGGTAAAAAAACTGATTTGCTTTTGGGAAATAATGTATTAGCTCACGTTCCCGACATTATGGATTTTGTTGGAGGGATGAGTATTCTCTTAAAAGATAACGGGATTATTACAATGGAGTTTCCTCATTTGTATCAATTGGTTTTAAATAATCAGTTCGATACAATTTATCACGAGCATTTTTCGTATTTATCATTTTCATCTGTATCAAAAATATTTGAAGCTAATAATTTAGTAATGTTCGATGTAGAGGAAGTTCCAACACATGGTGGTTCTTTACGCATATTTGCAAAACACAAAAATAATGCATCCAAACCAATTGAGGTTACTGTTGCAAATATGCTTAAAAAAGAAAAAGAAGCAGGAATGCTTTCTCTGGAATACTACAAAAACTTTCAGGTAAAAATCGAGAGTATTAAAAATGATTTGTTAGAATTTCTTCTCTCTCAAAAAAGAGCCGGTAAAAAAGTGGCTGCTTATGGTGCCGCAGCAAAAGGAAATACATTATTGAATTATTGCGGAATTAAAAAGGATATGATCAGTTTTGTGGTAGACGCCAATCCAAATAAACAAAATAAATTTATGCCGGCCAGTCATATTCCAATTGTTACAGAAGATCATATTAAAAAAGATAAACCCGATTATATTCTTATTTTGCCTTGGAATATTAAAGATGAAATTGTAAAACAGTTGTATTATGTGCACATATGGAACTGTAAATTTGTGGTGCCAATTCCGAAACTTCAGATCCTTTAAATTCTAATGAAAGTTTTAGTTACAGGCGCTACCGGATTCATAGGCAATTATGTTGTTCAAGATTTATTGAAAAGAAACATCAATGTTATTGCAACATCCAATGATCTTAGTACTGCTCAAAAAAAACCTTGGTTTAATAGTGTTCACTTTATTGAACATGATATTTATAACATAGACTCAGAAGATTTATTTCAAAAATTCAATTCGCCAGATACTCTTATACATTTGGGCTGGGGAAATCTTTCTAATTTTAAAAGCCAAGATCACCTTGATAAAGAGTTACCAGCACAAATAAATTTCTTGGAAAATCTGATCATAAATGGGTTAAAAGATATCACCTGTATTGGAACCTGCTTAGAATATGGATTGCAAGAGGGTTGTTTATCAGAAGATATGGATAGTAAACCTACTATTGCGTATCCTATTGCTAAAAACAGATTAAGACTTACCGTTAAGAAGATGCAAGATAATTTCAACTTCAATTTTAAATGGGTCCGTTTATTTTATATGTATGGTTTCGGGCAAAATGAAAAATCAATTTTACCGTTTCTTGAAAAGGCTTTGGCTAATAATGAGCGAGGATTTAATATGAGTGCTGGGGATCAAATGCGCGAT
>JABDBZ010000047.1 GCA_013288385.1 Bacteroidota bacterium | reverse complement strand
CTACTGGAGGATTAGGTTGCGTAGATCTTAAATGCCCATTCTCAAGTAATAAAGAAAGATTTAAACCACCTGCAACAGTACTTGTTGGAACACCTGCTTTTATGCCAGGACCTGCACCATTGTTTATACCATATACACCAGCTGCATTTACATCACTTGAACCGGTATTTCCTATAACACCATTTCCGGCTCCAGTATTATTGCCATAAACACCACCAAAATAATTTAACGAAGAGGTTGCAATGCCATAAACTCCATAACCCGTTCCATAATTATTTCCCTGAACTCCTGTAGTTACAATTGCCGGATTTGTACCTGTAACCCTTCCGTATACGCCAGCACCATTTCCTAAATTTTCGCCATACACACCCGGAGAAACAGTTGAGTTAGTCGTTCCATATACACCGCTACCTCCATTTAAAGTTACATTATCCCCCCTAACTCCTGAAGCAGCAGTAGAAGTTGCATTTGTTTTTCCATATACTCCATTTGCATTTGCAGAATTTGGAGCAGCGCTAATGATACCCGCAACACCTGCATTTCCATTATTATTTACACCTTGGACACCTGCGGCTGATGAGGAATTCGAGATTCCCATTACACCATTAGCACTTGCGCCAGCACTTCCATTACTTTGAAATCCATAAATAGCAGGACCTCCACCATCATTTTCACCAAACACACCTGCAGCAGTTGCGCCTTGGCTATTTGTTTTTCCACTTACACCATGTGCATTTGAAGAAGCGGAACCTGTAACATTTTCGCCATATACACCAGGTGCAGAAGATGAATTTAATCCATACACGCCCGCTCCGGTACCGGCATTTATTCCTTTTACACCTGCAAACAATGTACTGGTTGATGCAACAGATCCTATAACCCCATTACCAGTTCCTGTTGAAGCATAAATTCCATCTAATGAATTAAATGACCCGGTATTTACTTCCAATTTTGCAGTAGGATTTACTGTTCCAATTCCAACCTGATCATTATTTGTAACTAAAAAAACATTATTTAAATTTTTTGTCCACGGGCCATTTCCATGTGTAGTGTCCACGTTTATTGTATAATTATTTGTACTCCCAGTCGTAATCGTAACATTTGTTCCGGCAACATAATTAGGAACAGCTAAACTATAATTATTCACACCCAAATTTGTTACTGTTACGTTTGGAGTTGCACTGATAGTAGTTGTTGCAGCGTTCTTCGCTTTCTCTGCATACAAAGCATATGGTACACTCACTAACTGTTGGCTTCCAATGGATGCATAACTACTTCCTCCATTTGGATCAATACTTACTTCTAAATAATACGGACCTTGTGACCAATCAATTGTTGGAAAGCCTGAAGTGTTTATGCTTCCTATTTGCAAATTAAAAATTCCAAATGAATTAGTTGCTACCGTATGAGGTTCTGTAAAAACTACAGTACCGCCAGAAGAACCTTGATGTATATTTAAATTAACGCCAATTGTTCCAACAATTGGAATTCCTACAGAATTTCTGGCGACACCTTGGTAATTAATTAAAGCAGCCGGACTCTGAGAATAAACAACAAAACTCACCACGAAAAAAAAGAAAATATATAAGTATTTCATTTGAATTTATTTTTGTTAAGTAAATATAATCCATTTTGAGGACACTCTAAAACAATAATAATAATACTTACTTTTACTCTTACAAATTTAACACTCACTATGCAACAAGCTTATATTATAAACGGAATTAGAACTGCAATTGGAAATTTTGGCGGAACACTTTCTACAGTTAGAACAGATGATTTGGCCTCTTTTGTTTTGAAAGAATTAATGTCAAAAAACCAGAACGTTAATTTTAATGATGTAGGTGATGTTATTTTAGGTTGCGCAAATCAAGCAGGAGAAGATAATAGAAACATCGCTCGCATGTCATCTTTATTAGCTGGATTACCAATAAGCGTTCCCGGTGTTACAGTAAATCGTTTGTGTGCTTCCGGCTTAAGTGCTTCCATTGATGCCGCAAGAGCCATACAAGTTGGAGATGAAAATTTAATGATTGCCGGTGGTGTTGAAAATATGACACGCGGACCATTAGTAATGAGTAAGGCATCAAGTGCATTTGGAAGAGATCAACAATTATTCGATAGCAGTTTTGGATGGCGTTTTATTAATCCGAAAATGAAAGAACAATTTGGTGTAGATGCAATGGGCGACACTGCAGAAAATGTTGCCGAGAAATATAAAATTTCTAAAGCAGATCAAGATAAATTTGCGTTGTGGAGTCAGCAAAAAGCAACCAAAGCAAATGCAGAAGGAAGATTCGCAAAAGAAATTAGCACATTAGCAATTCCACAAAAAAAAGGTGATCCAATTAATTTTGCGGCAGATGAATTCATAAAACCAAAAACAACTTTAGAAGGATTGGCGGCATTAAAACCTTCTTTCAAAAAAGACGGAACTGTTACAGCAGGAAATGCAAGCGGATTAAACGACGGCGCAGCAGCTATTTTATTTGCAAGTGAAACCGGAATTAAATCCAGCAACTCAAAACCTTTAGCACGAATTGTTTCAAGTGCTGTTGTTGGAGTAGAGCCAAAAATTATGGGTATTGGTCCGGTTGAAGCCAGCAACAAAGCTTTGAAACGTGCAGGCTTAACTTTTAAAGATATTGATATTATTGAATTGAATGAAGCATTTGCCGCACAAGCATTAGCATGCACACGCTCATGGGATTTAGCAGATAACGATGAGCGCATTAATCCTAATGGTGGTGCAATTGCACTCGGACATCCATTAGGAATGAGTGGTGCACGTATTTTATTATCAGCTGCAATTCAATTGCAACTCACTAATAAAAAATATGCATTAGCAACAATGTGTATTGGCGTTGGACAAGGTTATGCGGTTGTGATTGAGAGATGTTAGGAATTTGAGCCTTACACTTAATTATTTGGAACTTCAGCATGGTTCACAGATTCGATTAAAGAGTCAACTTGTCTTTGGTACTTATCGAACCATTTATTTCCATTGCACTTATTTAAGATGTTCTATTACTCGTTCGTTATATTTTTTTACTTTTCCAATTAGAATTGAATCCGCCACACAACCACGATTTTCAAATTCAAAACCATAAGCTACCTTTAAACTATCTATTTGTTTTAAATTCGAAAATTATTTGGAAGAGGGAATTCCATCCCGTAAGTAATAATACGGCATTTTCCATTTGAAATATTCTTATCAAGATTAAAACTAGAATCCTTTTCTGTACATGAAAAAATAGAAATAAAAATAATTTTCAGTAAAAGATTTATTTTTTTCTTATTCATTAGACCCTTTTTACAACCAAGTACAATGAATTTACAAATCCCTTACTTCCACTCAGGTAATCTACCATAAGTTGCAGGCATTTTATAAGTCTCAGCTTTAACTTCAATTTGTTCTACCATTAATTTGAGATCTTTTATTTTTGAATAATAGGTTGAGAAAATTCCTTTCAGTTCTTTGTATTTCTCTTCCATATCTCCTGTGCTGCCATAACTTTGACTCCATGTGCTGGAAACCATGCCTTCCATGTCGCCAACAAATCCAGGTGGTGTTTCAAATTCTCTTTTTGCTAAACTGTTATCGCCGTTTAATTTTAATTCTAATTCATACGTTTGTTTTTCAAAATCAGAAATATCTTTTAATAAACCAATTGCATTCATGTTACTTTGACTCAAGCCGGCCTTCAAATATTTTATTCTGTTTTTTAAAGAACTCAAATAATCACTCGAACCTAAAACAACTCTTCTGAATTCTGCAATTTCTTTATTCAATGCATTTTGTTTCACTTGATCTTTCACAGCTAAAACTGATGCATTTAATGTTTTCAAATTGAAAGCAGATTTGTCAGTTAAGTTCTCCGTTTTATCTTTTGTAACTTTTACAATTTGTGCAAAATATTTTCCTGGTACAGCGGCAGGACCTTTATCCGCTTCGTAATACGGGTTATCTAAATCAGGCACATTAAAATTAATTGGTGATGATAATTCATATCGTCCATCCCAAAGTGCTTGTTGCATTCCTTTTTTATGATCAATTTTTATTTTTCTGATCTCGTTATTTTGTTCATCTGTAATTACTAAAAATACTAACGGACCTTCTTCAATATCCTCTAATCGGATGCTATCTTTACTTGGGTAATATACCGGCTGATTGCTTTTTATTTTCTCTTTCTCAATTTCTTTCCGTTTATCTTTAATTGATTTGTATTCTTCATTCAAATAAAAATTAAACACAGCACCTACCGGTGGATTTTTCGCAATGTAAAAAGATTCTCCTTGGAATGATTTTCCTTTATGGCCGTATGGTTGCGATTCATTAAATACTAATGCATCATTAATTGGGAACATATTATTCTTTTTCAAATCATCTTCCTTTATGTTTTGTAATAACGAATAATTATCCATCACATAAAATCCTCTACCAAAAGTTGCAATTACTAAATCATTTGCATCTTTTTGAATTGCAATATCACGAATTGAGATAGAAGCCGGCATACCATTAATTAATTTTGTCCATGATTTTCCGCCATTCAAAGTAAAATAAAAACCAAACTCTGTTCCGCAAAATAATAAATCCGGATTTTTATAATCTTCCGCAACACAATACACAGAACCTTTCTCTGGTAAGTTAGAAGAAATACTTGTCCATGTTTTACCTTTATCAGAACTCTTTAATAAATAGGGTTTAAAATCGCCTTGGCGTAAATTATTAAAAGCAGCGTATACAACACTTTCATTATGTTGCGATGCAACTAAATATTGAACTAACGTTCCAAGTGCTTGCCCATCTAATTTTAAATCAGGTACACCGGCAAACTTATCAATCTTATTCCATTTTGTCCCGCCATTTTCAGTCACTTGAATTAAACCATCATCTGTACCAACATAAATTAAATTTTCATTTTTGGGTGATTCACAAAGTGAAGTAATATTTCCAAACATAGAAGTAGATTGATTTTTTGCAACTGCATCCATACTCCATACTTTGCCCATTACAGGTAATTTATTTCTATCAATTCCTCGTGTTAAATCAGGACTAATTGCTTTCCATGAATCACCGCAATCGTTACTCCTAAATAATTTATTGGCTGCGAAATAAATTCGTTTGTGATCAAAATTACTGATCAATAAAGGTGAATCCCAATTCCATTTAAGTGCAGACTCACCTTGCTTTTCCATCGGTTTCACAGAAACCTGTTCACCGGTTTTCCGATCGAAACGAATTAAACCACCATATTGCCATTCACTATAAACAATATTTGGTTCAACAGGATCTACCCTACTTTGAAATCCATCACCACCAACTGTTACAAACCAATCAGCATTTGTAATTCCACTAGCACTAATAGTACGAGCTGGTCCACCTAAAGTATTATTATCTTGTGTACCACCGTAAACATAATAAAAAGGTTTACTGTTATCAGTACAAACTCTGTAAAACTGTGTGATAGGCAAATTAGCTTTATAGTTCCAGGTTTTAGCACCATCAAAACTTTCATACAAACCACCATCACATCCCATTAATAAATGTTTAGTGTCATCTTTAAAAATATGAATCGCGTGATTATCTACATGTTTATTTTTTTCTCCTAAAGGGTTAAAACTTTTTCCACCATTTATAGAAACCATGGCATACGTATCTAAAGAATAAATTTTATTTTCATCTTTTGGATCAGCAAAAATTTCCTGATAATAATTACCGGCTGTAGCCCAATCAGATTGCTTACTCCAGCTTGCACCCCTATCTTCACTTTTGTATAATCCTTTTCCTTCAGTTGCTTCAACTATTGCATAAATAATATCTGTATTCGTTCTCGGAATCGCCAAACCAATTCTTCCCATATCATTTGCAGGTAAACCATTAGTTAATTTATTCCATGTTAATCCCGCATCAGTACTTTTATAAATCGCACTTTCCGGTCCACCACTAATATAAGTCCACTCATGCCTTCTGCGTTGATGTGCAGTTGCATAAAGCGTATTCGGATGTTTTGGATCGATATGAATTTCATTGAAACCAGTATTATCACTTACAGATAAAATATTTTTCCATGTTTTTCCTCCATCTGTTGTTTTGTAAATACCTCTGTCCCCGCCTGCGTTCCAAAGTGGTCCGTATGCTGCAATATAAACTATATCTGAGTTTTCCGGATCAATTGCAATCATCCCAATATGTTCTGATTTTGCTAAACCTAAATTTTTAAAAGATTTTCCCCCATCTTCACTTTTATAAATTCCGTCACCATAACTCACCGCTCGTTGATTATTATTTTCTCCGCTACCAACCCAAATAATATTTGGATTAGTTCTATCAATTGCTAAACAACCGATTGAATAAACACTGACATTATCAAAAATAGGTTCGAAAGAAGTTCCGGCATTACTCGTTTTAAAAACACCGCCAGCACCGGTTGCGATATACCAAATACTTGGATTAAAAGGATGCACTTTAATATCAACAATTCTTCCTGAAGTAACGGCAGGACCAATACCACGCCATTTCATAACAGAGTAAGTTGATTCATTCTCTATTGGTTTTTTCTCAGGAACTTTTTTCTCTTCCACTTTCTTTTGAGAAAATGAGATGACCGAAACAAAAAAAATGAGCGCAAAACAGAGATTGTATTTTTTCATTTTCGTAAAATTTTGAATAACAAATCTAACGTTTAATGCTTAGCAAACAAAACCACTCAACTTGCTATATTAACCGTTCAGATCACCAAAGATCGTAGTCTAAAACCGTATTTTCCATTCGATAAGTTGGGGACTGTTTTCCGTCGGAGAGACGATAAACTTCTTCAGAAACAAATTTCTGTAATTCGCTCAATGTTACTTTTCCATCTAAATTTTTATCTGCCTTATAATTAGATAGACCTTCTAAAACGCAATGCGTAAATAAACCGTTATTCCATTTCTCTCCTTCAAAGGCCGCTTCTGTTCCACCGGCCGAAGAAATAATGGTTGCTCCCGAATTTTGACGGAGATCAGAAAATATTGCTTTCGACATTTCTAATGCAGTTGATTGCGCGAATGTTGAACCTGCAAAACGCAAAGCACGCGTGGTGTCTTTTTTATTAGATTCATTTTTTGAATCATCATACAAATCATCTTCATCTACCTCGCCACTAAAGCACGCATCAATGAACATTAGTTTCCGGCTCGGTTTCATTTTCTGAAATAATTTTTCAAATGATTTATAAGCGACCGAATTTATTTTTGGGTCAGTGAAATCGGTATAATAAGTCGGGAAATAATAACTCAAGTCATCATCCAAATAACCATGGCCGGCAAAGAAAACCATAACCACATCATTGATACTTGCATTCGCAAAAAAAGTTTGCAACGAACTTAAGGAGTCATTGCTAAACGATTCATTGAACATCTTCTTCACTTCAATTTTATTGAAGGATTTTGAATTTGACATTGTATTAGCCATGTCACTTGCATCTTTCACAGCATAAGACAAATTGTACTTGTCATTTTTGAATTTCTCACTTGCGATAACCACTAAATATAAATTAGGCTTTACAACTGTTGTGTTATTGTAAAAACGAGTAATTCTCGGACTTTCAAAACCCAGTTCATCTTTTACAATAAATTCGAAACGGTTAATGCCTGATGATGTTTCAAATAATAAAGATTTATCAAATTTATTTTTCTTCTCATTCGTTATCGATTCCGAATAAATCAACGAGCCATTATTAAATACTTCCAATTTTGAAAGCCTGTTCTTTCCCTTATTTGCACTTACATTAAAATTAACCCAATTTGGTTTATCCGGTTTCATAATAATAGATTGAAAAGAAGGTAGATTAGAAAAACTCAATTCAACATCAGGTTTAAAACCCATTAACTTCATTCGTTTCAAATAAGCAGTTTCGTAAGCTTTAATCATAGCACTATCTTTACAGCCAAAGGCTCGCAATACACGGTGTGGTTGATTTAAATAAGCATCAAACTGCTCGAAACTGAAAATTTCTGATTGATATTTAAAACGAATACTTTTTATAAATTCTTTAGAACCCAAATAGTGCATATCAGATGTTACTAAAAAATATTGTTCATCATTTGCATTAGCTAACTGACCAATTACCTTTTTTTGTTTGAGATCAACAAAAGTCGCTAATGGATTAGTAATGCTCGTAATAATAACACGTTCTAATTCTTCATTGAAAAATAATTTAGGTGAAGAGATTTCTAAATCAGATAAGTCCATGATTAACTCCCCCTTTTCATCAAATATTTTTAAATAATCTCCCAAGTAATTATCCAAGGCAAAATATTTTCCATAATCACTCGTCGTATGATTTGTGATAATTTGTTTTGTTTGTGCAATTGATTTAGAATATAAAATCTTCCCGCTTTCTATATCATACAAAGTGTACATTACTTCTTGAATTGAATCATTATTTGGTATATCATATTTAATATACCAGATTCCAATCGTTTTACCATTATCTTTTATTTTAAAATCATAAGGATAATAAGTTTGAGCATAATCATTCGCAATTTCCTTTTTATCCAGATCAATTTTAACTACGGCATTAACAGGCATTTCTATTTCGTGACCATTAATTGTTTTTTTAGTTTTAATTTGAGAAGTAGTAAAAACAAATTTATGATCAGGACTAATAATTACTCTTGTATTAATTGACCAGGAATCATTTTGATATACTACATTTTTTGTTTTGCGATTGACTATTTTAAATTTTCCAGATTCAGGAATGAAAACCAAATCATTAGTGAAATCAACTAATTTATATTGTGGTGAAATGGAAAGGGAAAATAATCCATCATACTTTTCCTCTTGCAATGTTTTTAAATTCACAATATGTAAACTTGTTTGATCGCAATAATAAAATTCGTTATTCAAAAAACCAGAAGCATATGCGAATACACCCTTCTTAATTGTTTTAATAAATTTCTTTTTATTAATATTATAAAGAGATAAGCCCATTTTTTTTACAGAAGTACTTCCAGAATTCACAACCAATTCAGAATCGTTCAGAAAATAAACACCCATAATAGATGTGGTATCATTTTTAGATGGGTCTTTTAGCTCTGCGTATTTTGTGAAATTATTAAGATCCCAAATAAATGCAGATGTGTTACTATTTGTAACTAGCCATCGATTATTAGGACTCATTTTAGCAGTATAAATTCCGGTTGTTAAAGCTGGTCGCTCCGAAATTAAATTCATTCCATTTGGATCAAAAATTCGTAATGATCTAAATTGAGAATAACCATTACCAATCATTCTATTCCCCGCCTTTGAAATTTTTATATTAAATAAAAATCCGGCTTTATAACCTTGGGTTTTTTTCGTTTTCAGATTAACAAACTTTATTTCTTTTGAAGTTGCATAAACGGCCATTCCTGTTTTAGAAAGAAAGTCTATATCATAAACATACTCATCAGATGCGAAATTAATTGTGTCAGGAACAGAAATGGCCGGACGTTTGTTTAATTGATCGATATATTTCTTTTCCACATGAAGCTCTTTCTCAAATTTTATTTTTGGCACTCTTACTTCATGAACGATACCACCATTGTCTAAATTCAAAATAAAATATTTGTCGGCTGCGAAACAAAATAATAAAGAATCCTTCACTCTTAATTTAGTTGGAGTACCCATATCCTTAATGATCTCAGTTGTTTCTGATAAATTTGATACAGATTGTTTAATTATTGAATTTACAGTTCCTGAGATCATTGCTAAAATAACTGCATTTCTACCTTCAAAAGATGCGCCATGAATAACATAATCACCCAATTTAAAAGAATGAGTTGATAAAACGGTTTTGGTTTGAAAATTATAAATTAAAGTAAATGCCGCAATGCTGATATATATTTCATTGGGCTTATCAGTAAAAAAACATGCTGAAAATGGAACTGATGAATAGTATTGTGCATTAGGAATACCTTTTAGAAGATCTGCTGAAGCAACTTTAGAAACCAATTCTAACTTCTGATTAATAAAAGAAAAAATAAGGAGTTCGTTATTTACGGAAATAGAAACAAATTTTCCGTCTTTACTCATCGCCAAATTTTTTGCTCCGGAAATTAATTCATATTCGTCAATGATCTCAGATGTCTCGGTGTTATAAACTGCCAGTGAATTACCACAAGTCACAAAATATTTTTCATCGGGAAAAAATTGCGCAAAATCATAATAAGTAAAACCGATTTCTTTGGGTAAAAGAATTTTAATATCCTTTAATTGTGAAAATAAACCTGATGAGAGTACTAGACTTATTAATATTAACCCAATTCGATTCATCTTTTTATTTTCTGTATTAAGCACTTAAAGATACAGATTTCTATTTATTGGCAAGTAATGGTTTTAAGGGTTTTTGATCAAAATTTAGGTTATCCTAAATATTTGTTTAGGTAAATAAAATTTATTATTTTTGTATATGCCTTTTTCAGCTACAGAAGAAAATTACATCAAAGCCATTTACGCTTTAACTCATTCTTTAGGGGTGGAGCACGCAAATACAAATCAACTTTCTTCACGCCTTAATAATAAAGCAGCCAGCGTTAGTGATATGTTGCAACGTTTGTTTGAAAAGAAATTAATTGATTATAAAAAATATCACGGTGTAAAATTAACGAAGAAAGGTTTTTCTGTCGCCATTCAAATTGTACGCAAGCATCGTTTATGGGAAGTTTTTTTAGTTGAAAAACTAAATTTTAAATGGGATGAAGTGCATGAAATTGCGGAACAATTAGAACATATCCAAAGTGAAGAATTGGTAAAGCGCTTGGATAAATTTCTTCATTTTCCTAAACACGATCCACATGGAGACCCTATTCCAGACATAAAAGGAATTGTACATGAACTAAAACAGGTGGAATTGAATACGTGCAAAGTAAAAAATAAAATGATTTTTTCGGGCGTTAAATTACATACAAAAGAATTTTTACAACACATCTCTAATCTCGGGTTAAAACTTAGGGAAAAAATAGAAATTATTCACATTACAGATTTTGATGGTTTAATTGAAGTGAAAATAAATTCTAATAAAAAAACAATTCATATTGGCAGTAAAACTGCTTCACACATTTTGGTTGAACTTCTATGAATAAATCACTGGAAGAAGTAAATGCTTCTGTAAATACATCCGATAAAACAAAATGGCGCAGCCTCTTCGCCTTTTTTGGCCCCGCTTATATGATCAGTGTTGGTTATATGGATCCAGGTAACTGGGCAACCGATATTGCCGGAGGAAGTCAGTTTGGTTATAGTTTAATTTGGGTATTGATCATGAGTAACCTCATTGCACTTTTACTTCAAAGTCATTGCACCCGTTTAGGAATTGTATCCGGAAAAGATTTAGCCCAAACAAGTCGCGAAAGTTTTCCACCCTTCGTTAATTTATTTTTATACGGTTTGGCTGAAATAGCGATTGCAGCATGTGATCTGGCAGAAGTTATTGGAATGGCAATTGGAATTCATTTATTATTTCCTAATGTTTCAATTCTTGCCGGTGTTTGTATAACAGTACTTGATAGTTTTGTTCTTCTATTTTTATTAAACAAAGGCATTCGCAAATTGGAAGCGTTTATTATTTCTCTTGTTGCATTAATTGGTGTTTCATTTTTTATTCAACTCGTTATTGCTAAACCCGATTTGGGTGAAATTGCAAAAGGGATCATTCCCGGTATCGCCAATCAGGACGCGCTCTATATTGCAATTGGTATTATTGGCGCAACAGTAATGCCACATAATTTATATCTGCATAGTTCGCTTGTTCAAACACGGAAATTCAGAAGAAACGAAGTAGATATTAAAAAGGCTTTGCGTTTTAATTTTATAGATAGTGCAATTGCTTTAAATCTAGCTTTGTTTGTGAATGCTGCAATTTTAATTTTAGCTGCTGCTTCTTTTTTTAAAAAAGGAATAAATCACGTAACCGAAATTCAAGACGCCCATCAGTTATTAGCACCAATGTTAGGTAGCGGACTCGCTCCTATTCTATTTGCAGTTGCTTTAATAGCGGCCGGACAAAGCTCAACCATAACAGGTACTTTGGCAGGACAAGTAGTAATGGAAGGTTACTTAAATATTCGTTTGCAACCTTGGATCAGAAGATTGATAACTCGTTTAATTGCCATAATTCCCGCTCTTTTAACGATTATTTTTTTGGGTGATGGCAGCACCGGGAAGCTATTAATATTGAGTCAGGTTATTTTGAGTTTACAATTAGGCTTCGCCGTTATCCCCCTCATTCATTTTGTAAGTGATAAAACAAAAATGGGAGAATTTGCTATTTCATTATGGCAACGAATTGCTTCATGGATAGCTGCTACAATTATTATTGGATTAAACATGAGATTGGTTTATGGTTTTTTAACCGACTGGATTTATACGTCAGAAAATCCTGTTCTGACAAGCTTTCTGGTGATACCCTTTTGTGTGTTTTGTTTCCTTATGCTTCTTTACATAACTTTTGTTCCATTGTTTGCAAAACGCCACCACCACAAACACAATGTTATTCATGAAAAAATCACGAAGTTAACATTCAATAAAATGGAAGCTTATAAAAAAGTTGCTGTCTCGGTAGACTTTAGTAATAGTGATAATAAAGCCATTAATAAAGCAATTACTGTAGGCGGTAAAAGAGCAACCTATCTTTTAGTTCATGTATTGGAAAGTGCCAATGCGGTTGTTTATGGAGAAGATGCATTCGACATGGAAAGAGAACAAGATTATCAATTCCTAAAAAAATATGCTAATCAATTAATTGATGAAGGCTATCATTGCGAATTGGCATTAGGTTTTGGAAATCCGAAAACAGAAATTCCAAATCTCATTCATAAAAATAATTGCGACCTGCTCGTAATGGGTACTCATGGTCATAAAACATTTAAAGATATTTTATTAGGTGCTACAATTGATAACGTAAGGCATAATATTACTGTTCCTTTGCTTTTAGTATAAATATTGTATTTAACAGCTTTAAAAAACAATTTTGTTTACATTTGTTTTCAAATAAATATTATGAAGACAAAACTACTTTTATTTTTCGGCTTATTTTTTGGGGTTATTTCTGCGCAGAATTTAACAATGACTCAAACCGGTTATGAGCCCGCAATAGGCGATATCAATAGTGTGTATCCATTAGACACATCATTTTATACGAGTGGTTTACCAAACAATATTATAGGAAATAATGTTACCTGGGATTTTAGTAATTTAGCTGTTTCGCAAACAATTGCATCAGCAAGTTTTGTTGATCCGAGCACTTTAACTGTAACAGTTCCTGTTGGAAGTACGTTTGCGGAAGATCAAAATGGGTCTTATACTTTCTTTAAATCTACTACAACGCCCACAACTCAAACTGAATTATTATCAGTAAAAATTAATACAATTGCCTTAACATTTACAAACACAGGCATTATAGCCCGTTACCCAATAAGTTATGGTTATACTTTAAGTGATCCGGTTGCGGGGTCAATTACTTTTTCTATTTCCGCAAACTTTACAGGAAATATTACTACAACAGCTGATGGTCAAGGCACATTGAAGATGCCGCAAGGCCATACATTCACTAATATTTTGCGTTTAAAAAGCGTGCAAACTATTACCGCAACTGTATTTAGTTTTCCAATTGGTACAGTTAACCAAACAACATACAGTTATTATCATTCCACAGCCAAGTTCCCTATTTTAACTGTAAATAATACAGCAACAACATTTAGCAGTCAAACAACCAACGCAACAACTGCAAATGGAAATGCTGCTTTTCTTGATGTTGGTATCAAAACTAATTATTTAAACTCGGTTAACTTTGGTATTTATCCAAACCCTGCTATTAATTCGGTTTTTATTTTATTAGAAAATAACCAAGTAGCGGAATCTGTTTCAATTATTAATTCAATAGGACAAAAAGTTAAAAGCTACAATAATGTTAATCAGATAAGTGTTTCCGAATTACCACGCGGAATTTATTATATGGAAATTAAATCAAATGGTTTTTATGGGAGAAAACCATTTGTAATAACTAATTAAAGAGTTTCAGAAATATTGATTGATGGTTTAATTTCTGGGTAACGAAGTTTTATTTTCAAAAACATCTTTAACCAAAACTTTAAAAATAATAGATAGAAAATTTATTATTTCAAGAGTGTTACATGGCCTTTGAAATCTTTTTTGCCAACGTTATTATCACCTATTACCTGAACATTATAAACGTAAATGCCATCTGCGGCTTTCACACCTTTGATAGTACCATCCCAGCCTTTATTAATATCTTTATTTGAATATACTAACGTTCCCCATCTATCAAAGATCTCCATATAAAAACCTTCTGATTTTAAGCCTAACCCTTTAATAGTAAACACATCGTTAACACCATCATCATTCGGTGTAAAAGTATTTGGTATATAAACTGCAACATCTTCATCAACGATCACGATCTTGAATACGGTATCAACACAGCCATACTCATTAGTTACTACCAACATTACAGGGAATTTACCATTGCTATCGTATATTTTTACCGGCGTTTTTGCTGTTGATGTATCTAGTTTACCAATATTTGTACCATTTGTAAATTCCCATTGATACGTTAATGTTTTACCATTTCTTGTAGTTGGTATAAAAGTCACCTGGTTGTTTGTTGTATTTGGGTTTTGTGGATTCCAGGTAAAATCTGTTCCTGGTTTTGGAAACACTGTAATTGGAACCGTATAATTATATATGCCTTTACATCCATTAGTACCTGTTGCAGATACCGTCAAATAGTGTTGACCAGCATTCAAACATATATTCAAACTGTCACCGTCTACTATTTGAGTATTATCAAACTCGTAAGTTACTTGTGAAGCCTGGTTTCCTGTATGCGTATTATAGATCATACACAGTGGCTCACAAACATTATTTTCAGGTAAATTTAAGTTCGGTACCGGTGGTTGATTTACTGTTAACGTAAAACTGGTTTGAATTACATAATTTGGACACGCAATATCATATGCGGAAATATTATAAACTGTTGTTCCATATGCTTGACCAGTTTGCACACTTCCTGTTCCATTTGTAATATAAATTGCGGGATTCCAATTATAAGCATAGTTCTCGCTACCTTGTGCAGCTCCCACAACAAAATTGATTGGATCGTCTTTACATACTGTTTTGTTGTTTGGCGTTAATGTAAAAATGATTGGTGAAAGTACACTTACATTTACACTATCGTAAGTTTTACATCCATTTAAATCTACTTCCAAAACATATACTCCTGAATTACCGGATGATAAACTCGGAACAAATAAGGTTTGCGCATTCGAGGTATAGCTTGTTGAACCCCACCAGTTATATGCCGTTGCGCCTGCTGGTCCGGTCAAAGATAAATCTGCATTAGTACACAACATTTGATCTGGCCCTAAATTAAATAATATGATAGGATTTACTATTAAATCTGTTTCATTGCTATTATAACATGTTATATTTCCATTTGAAAACGACGCAGTTATAGTATAAACACCACTCATGCTCGGAGTTAAATTCGCAAAAGTTACATTTTGAGAAGTTAATGAAAAACTGTTCGGTCCACTCCATACATATGACAAAGCGCCTGATGCATTCGCTGTAAGATTTGCGCCCTCACGTTGACAAACTGTAATGGTTGGTGTTACTGCAATGCTTGGTACCGGAATAACATTGAGTGGCTGCCATGTAGAAGTGCTACAGGTTGAACTGCCTACACCAAAAATTGCTTCAACAGAATAATTACCACCTGATACCGGTTGAATATTTGGAATTACATTGATTTGATTGGAAGACATAAAACCATTCGGACCATTCCATTGATATCCGGACGCACTTGTGGCTGACGCGGAAAAATTTGCGGTTGTGCCCTGACAAAGATTTGCAGGTAAAGTTAAAGTAACAGGTGATGTTGTAATAATATTAATATCTGTTGTAGCAGTACTAACACAACCCGTTGAAGATGTACTAACTACTGTATAATTTGTTGTAGTTAGAGGGCTAAAAGTAGGATTCTGAATATTCACATTACCCGGTGTCCATGTATAAGTTGAATTATTTGGTGCTCCGCTAACTGTAAAGGTAGCTGAGCCACCTAAACAAATTGTTGCGTCATTAACAGTTAGTGACGGTCCGGGCACAACGGAAACCTGAACTACGCTTGTGTAACTGCTCGGCCCGTTACAACCCATTACTGCTGTTGCAGTATATTGTGTAGTAACACTTGGACAAACACTAACTGTTAATCCATTTGCCACTGGTCCATTTTGATCAGCCCAGGTAACAGTATAAGTTGATGGTCCTGATGGGGTAAAACGCCATGCTTCATTATTTGCAATCCAGGTTCCAGGAAAATTTCTTCCCGGTGCAACTACGGCTGTATTTCCTGGCGCATTTTGTATACCAACTATTCCTGCTCCACTATTCCAGTTAGGACAATTAGGACTACTTTGAATTAATACATCAATAATATTTGTTGATTCAAAAAGTACAATTTGAAAAGATTCAAACTGATTAACACAACTAAAAAAAGGAGTATGATCCCAATAAACTACCAAAGCTCTGCATGGTGCAGTACCCGTTACATACCAATGAACATAATTAACTAAAGTGGTAACATCGTCTCTGAATGGACCACATATGCTGTTTCCGGGAAGATCAAATGTGTTTGGCAAAGGTGTTGTTATTTGCCAGTTCGAAAATCCATTAGCATTAGCCGTATTAAAATTTAAATAACCATTTGAACTTGCTACAACCTGATTGTAAGAATTTCCCCAATAACAAAAGCTAAAAGGAATGTTTATAATTGGTCCAAACCCATCATCTACGTTATTTACAGCCAAACTACCTCCTGAATATGGATAGCTGTAATAAGGAATAGAAGTGCAAACGTAAGTATTTGTTTGACCTATTGGCGAAACACTGGCCACCAAAGTTGCGCATGCTCCATTGCATATGTTAGTGCTTGGTCCGGTAGCAACCTGCGCATTTATACTAGGGCATGGTTGGCCAAAAATAGTTGCATAACAAAGAACAACAAATAGTATAATTAGAGAAATGTTTTTCGTTTTCATATATTTATTATTTGATGCTTAATTCTATTTCTCTGAATTTCAAAACATCTAATACATCT
>JABDBZ010000046.1 GCA_013288385.1 Bacteroidota bacterium | reverse complement strand
TTCTATTTTACCAACGGAAAAAGAAATTAAAGATATTTTTAAAGATTCGTTTGTTTTATTTAAACCGCGTGATATTGTAAGTGGCGACTTTTATCAATTCAAAAAAGTAGGTGAATATAAATTTGCAATTTTGGCTGATTGTACAGGCCATGGTGTGCCGGGAGCTTTAATGAGTATGATAGGCAGTAATTTATTGAATCAAATTATTGTAGAAAGAAAAATTTTGGAACCGAATAAAATTCTTTCTGAATTGCATAAAGAAGTCAAAAGTACATTGCGGCAAACATCAGGTGTTCAATCTCACGATGGAATGGATGCTTCTGTTGTTCTTTTAAAAGGAAAAAAACTTTACGTTGCGTCTGCAAATCGTCCGGTTTATATTGTTCAAAACGGAGAACTAACCGAGATTAAGCCCGATAAACGTTCCATTGGTGGTTCACAATCATCTGATGATATCATTTTTATTGAAACTGAATTAACACCTAAAAAAGATATGATGTTGTATTTATTTTCTGATGGTTATGCAGATCAGTTTGGTGGTGATACAGGAAAAAAATTCAAAGTAAAAAACTTAGCTGAATTACTTTTAGCAATACATGAAAAATCTTTGGAAACGCAACACGAAGTATTGAATACAACTTTTGACAGATGGAAAAATTTACTTGAACAAGTAGATGATGTTAGCTTGATTGGAATTCGTTTTTAATTTAAAACTCACAGTTTTTTGGAGTGCGCGGAAATGGAATTACATCCCGGATGTTTGTCATACCAGTTACAAATAAAACCAATCGTTCAAAACCTAAACCAAAACCTGAATGCGGACAAGCACCAAATCGTCTTGTATCCAAATACCACCACAATTCTTCAGTAGGGATATTCATTTCTTTCATCCGAGTTTCCAGTTTTTCTAAACGTTCTTCACGCTGACTTCCACCAACTATTTCGCCGATACCCGGAAATAAAATATCCATTGCACCAACTGTTTTTCCATCATCATTCTGACGCATATAAAATGCTTTGATTTCTTTTGGATAATCGGTTAATATAACAGGTTTTTTAAAATGTTTTTCAACTAAATAACGTTCGTGCTCACTTTGCAAATCAACTCCCCACTTATCAATTAGGTAACTAAATTTTTTCTTTTTGTTATGGTTACTGTCTTTTAAAATTTCAATAGCTTCAGTATAAGTTACACGTTCAAATTCATTATCTAAACAAAATCTTAATTTTTCAATTAGAGACAATTCACTTCTTTCAATTTGAGGTTTTTGTTTTTCTTCTTCCAATAAACGTTGCGATAAGAATTCAATATCTTCATGACATTTTGTGAATGCATAAGTAATAACATATTTCAATAAATCTTCTGCCAGATCCATATTGTCATTCAAATCAAAGAAAGCCATCTCCGGTTCAATCATCCAAAACTCTGCTAAGTGACGAGTTGTATTTGAATTTTCAGCCCTGAATGTTGGCCCGAATGTATAAATATCGCTAAAAGCCATTGCAGCCAATTCACCTTCTAGTTGTCCGGAAACAGTTAGATTAGTTGGTTTCCCAAAAAAATCTTGCTTAAAATCTACTTCACCATTTTCAGTTTTTGGAGGATTGGCAATATCAAAATTGGTAACACGAAATAATTCGCCTGCACCTTCTGCGTCACTTGACGAAATAATTGGTGTATGTAAATAAACAAAATCTTTTTCCTGAAAAAATTTATGAACTGCAAACGCTAAAGCATTACGGACTCTGAATACCGCTCCAAATGTATTTGTTCTGAAACGTAGATGAGCAATCTCTCTTAAAAATTCTAAACTATGTTTTTTAGGTTGAAGAGGAAATTTTTCCGCATCGCTATCACCCAATATTTCTAGTGTTTTGCAAACGAGTTCAACTGTTTGTCCTTTACCTTGCGACGCAATTAAATTGCCAACAACACTAATGCATGCTCCGGTTGTTATTCTTTTCAAAGTTGTTTCAGGTGTAGAATTAAAATCAACTACAATCTGTAAATTATTATTACAAGACCCATCATTTAATGCAATGAATTGATTGTTGCGGAATGTCCTAACCCAACCTTTCACTAATATTTCCTGATTTGTTCCGGAAGTTTGTAACACTTCTTTAATTCGTATGCGTTTCATTCAAAAAAAATTGGATGACAAAGATGCAAAAAAAGGGGGAATAAGTCAAAATATAAGTTTTAGAAATTTGCTTAATCATATTAGTTAAGCGGTTTGGAGATAAATCGATTTGTCGTAGACAAAAATCATATTTTACACCAGGTTTGTAAATCTTTTGAAATCATAATAAATCTGCGTCCTCTGCGGTTCATTACGTCTTCTTGAAAAAGCGAAGCATCTTTTTTCGATTTGTATAGAAGAAAAGCTACTTCCGAAAGAAAAAGTACACGGCACCAATAAGAAAAAAGAATCCAACCAAGTGATTCCATTTAAGCGTATCTGTTTTAAAAATCAATAAGGTAAAAACAATGAAAACCGAAATTGAAACTACCTCCTGAATTAATTTGAGTTGCCACATACTAAATGGCCCACCATTAATATCAGACCCAATTTTATTTGCCGGAACCATGAAACAATATTCCAATAAAGCTATTCCCCAACTAATAAATATGGTTGTGATTAAGCCGGCATTTTTTAAAAATGAAATATCTTTATATTTTAAATGTCCGTACCAGGCAATTGTCATGAAGGTATTAGAGGCCAAAAGAAGTAATATCGTTATTATATTTCTTGTCATAATTATAGCCCTGTATACTTTCTAAATAATTTAATGGCTAAAGCTAGCAGAACAATTCCAAAAACTTTTTTAATGATGGCAATTCCGCCAACTCCCAAAAGTTTTTCGATCTTGCTCAAAAATTTGAGAACAAAAAAAACGATGATCACGTTTACTATGATTGCAATTATTATAGAAAGCAAATTATATTCTGCTCTTATAGAAAGTAATGTTGTAAGTGTACCGGTACCAGCTATTAACGGAAAAGCCAATGGAACAACACTTGCAGTTGCCGGTACATTATCTTTAGAAATTTGAATACCTAAAATCATTTCAAAAGCTACAATAAAAAGAAGAATGGAACCGGCAATTGCAAAATCGCCAACCGAAATGCCGATGATATCTAAAATTGTATTTCCAACAAACAAAAACGAAAGCATAATTCCCATTGAAACCCATGAAGCTTTTGCAGCATCTATATCTCCAACCTTTTGTTTCAAAGCAATTATTACAGGAATTGAACCTATAACATCAATTACAGCAAACAAAACCATTGTTACTTTCAAAATCTCTATGATATCGAATTGCAAATTCATTATTCAAAATTAAATAAAAAGGGAGAATGTCGAATGTTTAAGTTATCAAGTTTGTAACGTTAAAAATTAAACGCATTATAAATTTATTGCGTTAATTGCTTTTTTACATTTAAAGTTAATTGAGATCAATTTTCAAATATTTTCTAGTATTTAATTTATTAATGGAATTTGGATTTAGTCAAGTTCAAAAATCAAATGCTTTAACACGTATCTTATTTGTGTTTGACGCCAGCAATAGTATGCTCGCTAAGCATCAGAATATGTCCAGAATTGAGGGTGCCAAAATTCTCTTTCACAAATTTGTAGATAGTTTAAGTAAATTAAAAAACTATCAATTTGCTTTGAGGATGTATGGTCATACTGTTAAATATCCGCCAGGAGATTGCAATGATACTAAACTGGTAGTTCCATTTTCTGCAAAGAGTAATTTGGACTTGATTAAACAAAAAGTAGATGAAGCAAAACCTACAGGCATAACACCAATTGAACATTCCTTAACTGAAGCCGCAAATGATTTTCCGGATGCCAAAGCGAGAAACATGATTATTTTGATAACGGATGGAATTGAAGAGTGTGGCGGTGACCCTTGTGAAGCACGTCACAAATTAATGGAAAAAGGAATTGTTTTTAAACCTGTAATTATTGGTATTGGCTTAACACCCGCTCAAATTAAAACTTTTGAATGTGTTGGAACCTATTTCGATTTTGATGATGAAAAAGCATTCATGAATATTACAACTTTAATACAAACACAAAAATTAAAAAAGACATCTGCCCAAGTAAATTTATTAGATAGTAAAGGTAAACCAATGGAAACAGATGTGAATATGACCTTTTACGATATCCATAAAAAAAAGTACATGTATAATTACATTCATACTTTAAACAAAAATGGAAATCCAGATACATTATATATTGATGATTACCCAACTTATAAAGTTATTGCAAACACTATTCCACCAAAAGAAAGCGAAGAAACAAAACTTACTGAAGGAAAACATACAACCATCCCAATTAATACTCCACAGGGATCGATGGTTATTACAAGACCGAACGGCGTTTATAATTTTAATGAAAAAGTAAAATACATTGTGAGGCATTCTAACCAATTGCAAACATTACATGTTCAGTCAATTAATACCTGGGAAAAATATATAGTCGATACTTACGATTTAGAGATTTTGACCTTACCAAGAACTTATATTCCCGGAGTTAAAATTGAACAATCAAAACAAAATGAAATTGTTTTACAAAATGCTGGAATGCTTCAGGTTAAGTGTTTGGAAGCCGGTGATGGATCTATTCTTTTAAAAATAGCGAATCGTTTAGAGCGAGTTGTCAATCTTTCGAATGCAACTATACAAACGTTTTATCTTCAACCAGGAAATTATGTGATCGAATGGCGTTCAAAAACGCTTAAAGGAAGCATTTATACAATCGAAAAAAAGTTTAATATTCAACCTGATCAGGCTACAGTTGTTGAATTGTATAAGTGATAAAATTTCGTTTTTTATTTTCTTTTAATAATAACATAGAATTACCTATGTTGGGTAACCAAAATCTATAAAAAGTTGGCTATTTAAATTTGCTTTCAGAATAGTAAAAACTGGACGCAAATTAACATATAATATATTGTAAATCAGTATCTTAATCTAAAATTGTGAATTAGCCTCCAATATGTTATATTTGCACCCTTAATTAAAAAAACGTATTTAGAATTTAATTTTTATGCAAAACAAAGGAGCAATAAAAATATTCGCCTTGTTATTAACACTGGCCTGTATTTTTTATTTATCATTTACATGGGTTACACGTGGTGTAGAATCAGATGCTGCTGAATATGCAGAGGGTTTAGTTAATGGTATTAAGTACAAAAATGCTGCTAAGGAATTAGCTAAAGGAAACACCTCAAAAGAGCAAAGTATTTTAGATTCGATGAAGGTTTATATCGCAGATAGATACCTTGATTCGATGAAGAAGGAAGTTGTGTATAATTTATTGGTTGCAGAATATACCTATGACGACTGTAAGAAAAATGAATTGAATTTAGGATTAGACTTACGTGGTGGTATGAACGTAACACTCGAAGTTTCTGTTATTGATATCGTAAGAGGTCTTTCGAATGGTAGTACTGACGTGCAATTCAACAAGGCGTTAGATGAAACCCAAAAGAATTTAGGTGTCAATAATAATGACGATTTTATTACAGCCTTTGAAAAAACATATAAGAGAATAGCTCCAAACGGTAGACTGGCTCCTATTTTTCAAACGGTTGAGAACAAAAGCAAAATTTCTTATAACACACCAAACGATGAAGTTATTAGTTTTATAAAAGAAAAAGTAAAAGAATCAATTGGAAATGCTGAAAAAACTTTCCGCAGTCGTATCGATCGCTTTGGTGTAACGCAACCAAACATTCAAAAATTGGAAGCTAGCGGACGTATCTTAGTTGAATTACCTGGTGTAAAAGATAAAGAACGTGTTCGTGAATTACTACAAGGTACAGCAAACTTAGAGTTTTGGGAAACTTATGAGAATGGTGAGATAGCACAATTGATGGACAAAGCAAACTTTGCAGTACGTCAGGTTTTAAACCCTGAAACAATTGTTGCTATAAAAGATACAACAAAAGTAAAAACAGATTCCCTTAGCGTAACAAAAAAAGATTCATTATCAAAAGGTGATTCTTCAAAATTGGCTGCAACAAAAACACCTTCAATAAACCCTCAAGATACAGCCTTAAAGAATTTTATTAAACGTGCTCCTTTATATTCAATGTATTCGCCACTTCGTCCGGCTCTTACATATGACGAAAAAGGTCAACCCAAAACTTATGCTGAAGGTCCTGTTGTTGGTCGTTCATATACAAAAGATGATACGGCCAGAGTAAACAAGTGTTTAGCAATTGCTAGAGCAAAAAATATTTTTCCTTCGAAAGTAAAGTTCATGTGGAGTTCAAAAGCCTATGAACAAAAAGATGAAACTGGCAAAGTAATTTCTACCTACTATGAATTATTTGTAATTAAACAAACGGACTCAAAAGGTAAAGCCGCATTGAGTGGAGACATTATTACTGAAGCACGTAAAGATTACGATCAACGAAGTGGTGGTGTACCATTGATAAGCATGACGATGAATAGTGATGCTGCTCAAAAATGGAAAACAATTACCGGTGCTAACAAAGGAAAATGTATTGCTATTGTAATGGATAACATGGTGTTCTCTGCGCCTCGTGTTAATCAGGAGATCTCTGGTGGTCAATCACAAATTACCGGAAACTTTACCGACTCTGAAGCAGATGCATTATCAGCTATTTTAAGTGCCGGCAAATTACCAGCTCCAGCAAGAATTGTTGAAGAGAATATAGTTGGACCAACTTTAGGTCAAGAGGCTATCAGTTCTGGTTTAATGAGTTTCGTAATTGCCTTGGGTGTTATTTTATTATTCATGGCAGCTTACTATAACAAATCTGGTTTAGTTGCAAACGTTTCCTTAGTGTTGAATATGTTCTTCGTGATGGGAGTATTGACATCATTGGGTGCGGTATTAACTTTACCTGGTATTGCTGGTATCGTATTAACTATTGGTTTAGCAGTTGATGCGAACATTCTTATTTTTGAACGTGTGCGTGAAGAATTAGCGCATGGCAAAAATACTTCCATTGCAATTAAAGAAGGTTTTAAACATGCCATGAGTTCAATCATCGACTCAAACGTTACGTTATTATTATTAGGTATTATTCTTTACGCTTTCGGAAGTGGTCCGGTTCAAGGTTTCGCAACTACTTTATGTGTTGGTATTATTGCTTCATTATTCTCAGCGATTTTAATTACACGTGTTATTTTTGAATGGATGTTGGAACGCAAAATGGAAATTCCATTTGACACCAATGCAACTCGTAATGCTTTCAAAAATGTTTCATTTGATTTTGTTGGGAAACGTAAAATTTATTATGCGATCTCTACATTAATTATTGCTGCTGGTGTTGTCATGTATTTCAAACATGGTGGATTAAATTTAGGTGTTGATTTTAAAGGTGGTCGTACATATCAAGTTCGTTTTGAAAAAGACATGAACACGGAAGATATTAAAAAAGCATTATCAATTCCGTTTGCCGGTTCGCCTGAAGTGAAAACATTAGGAAGCGCGAATCAAGCAAAGATTACAACAACATTTAAAGTTTCTGATAATAGTGCAACTGCCGATTCAGATGCAGAAGCAGCATTAAATAAAGGACTTGCTACTTTGAATTCGAAATACGAAGTGATGTCGCAACAAAAAGTTGGACCAACAATTGCAACGGATATCGTTTATGGCGCGTATGGTGCAATTTTATTTTCTACGATCATGATGTTTATATACATCGTTATCCGATTCAGAAAATGGCAATATGGTTTAGGTTCGGTTGTGGCTTTGTTCCATGACGTGCTTGTAGTATTATCATGTTATACTATTTTTGATGGCATAGTTCCTTTCTCATTAGAGATTGGTCAGGATTTTATTGCGGCAATCTTAACAGTAATGGGTTATACAATGACAGAAACAGTTGTTGTGTTTGATAGGATCCGCGAAAGATTAGCTGACAGTGGTAAAGGAGATGTATTTGGTGAAGAACGTAATAAATTAATTAATTATGCATTGAACAGCACATTGAGTCGTACGATCTTAACTTCATTAACTGTATTCTTTGTGTTATTAGTTATTTTCATCTTTGGTGGAGAAAGTATCCGTGGATTTATCTTCGCTTTATTAATTGGCCGTGTAATTGGTACATACTCTTCATTGTGTATCTCAACACCAATAGTTGTAGATTTTGATAAAAGAAAATAAAATTATTTTTTAATAATTTAAAAATCCAGGCAATGCTGTCTGGATTTTTTTATGAATAATAGTTTGTCATTGTGAAGTTTATTTCGATATAATAATTTTACTATTATATAAAACTTCATTTCCTTTTTCAACTTTTATAAGATATGTTCCGTTTTTTAAATTGGAAGCATCCATAAAATCTTCTTCAATAGTTTTCGAAAAAACTTTTTCACCCGCTAAATTATAAATGGTTATTAAAGCATTTTTTATTTCGGTAGAATTAAAAAATATTTTTCCGTTGCTTGGATTTGGAAAAAATGAAACTTGATTTTCAGGATTAATTAAAATTGGTTTTAAACCTGTTCCGTTTGCAATAGCGGTTTTTGTAAAATAAATATTTATTTTATTTACAGGGTTTCTTATATCGCCCCAGGTTGCATAAACCGTATCGTTCAATAATTCGCAACATAAAAAATCATTGCCAGAACTATCCAATACTGCATTGTATGGCACCGTAATATTACTCAATCTTACATTTGGTTGAAACGTTACACCATTGTCCATTGAAAGTGCGCAATAAATATCTGATGATTGACCAATGCCTGTTCCCGATCCGTTTCTTCTATCACGCCATCCAACAATTAATTTGTTATCTTTTGAATAATTGATCCAGGCCATGTCTTGCGCTTTTCCAGAATTGTCATCATTTACTTTTAAAATTGTGCTCCAATTTAATCCGCCATTACTTGAAGTTGAAACAAAAACATCCGGATCATTCGCAGTTGCTTCACCAATTGCAACGTAGGCTAGTTGTTGTGCATTTAATGGGTTCGCAACCATATCGGCTCCTAATTTATATTTGTTGGATGAAGTTACACCCGGTGGATTAACGATGAGATCATAGTATTGAAAAGTGCCACCTTTATTATATGATTTAGCAAAAATAATTTTTGCATAAACAGATTGTGTATTTAAATAACTTGGATAGTTGATGCAAAGTGCGCCATCTGCAGCAACACATAATGCGGCCATGGGTTGCGTAATGGTTGGCCCAACTAAATGATTGAGAGTATCAATGTATCTGTATGCACTCCACGTTTGTCCACTATCTTTTGATGATTTAAGATATGGTCTGTTACCTGGTGGAGAAATCCAGGGTGCAGGTTTTGTGGTTATATAAAACATGCCTTGACTCGTAGTATTAGAATTATCTACTGTTAACCATGGACGATCGAGAGGAACTTTTGTTGGATCTTCTGTATTTGCATTCCATATGCGAGTTGGTATCGACCAAGTAATTCCTCCATCAGAAGAATTTGTAATATACACTCCACCTGAATCTGGATTTTGTCTGTAATCAACATAGCTTAAATAAACCGTTCCGTTATTTCTGAATTTCATGGATACGTCTGCTGAACCCCAAGTAGAATATGCATGAGGTTTGTAATGAGGATTTCCCCAAGTTAATCCCCCATCAAAACTTACTTGCGTTCTTATTGTTATTTTAAATGGTGAAGTAGGGCCAAGAGTCATGTACCCGATAATAATATTTTTATTATTGGTTGGGTTTATTGCCATAAAGGGTTCTCCTGCATAAAAAGGAGAAGTTGTGATTGTGGAATTAGGAGTAACCTGTGCGGACCCAATAGTTATGAAAGACAAAATAACCAAAATAATATTTTTAATTTTTTCCATTTTATAAATTTAATAATTAGACTTAATAAATGAAAAAAGTTTAATTGGTTGGTACTATTATTGCTTGTGTTGAGAAAGTTACTACAGTTGTGAAGGCTTAATTTACTTTGGGCGTGTCCCCGCAATTACTTTTTCGTTCTAATTAATTGCTGCGCGGGGTCGTGCTTTCCACTGCAAGTCCGCACCCAAAGTAAGCTTCGCTTTACTTTAGGTTTGCGGGCTTTCCGTTGCAATCACTCACGCTAATTTCTCAGTAATAAATTCATCAACCATGAGTGATTTTGTATAAACTAAATTGGATTTTCTTTTTCCTCCTCAGAATTTACAAGGAGAATCAACCTTCGTTTTACAAAATTTTATCGAAGTAAAAATTAATTTTCATCGTGAAGTCTGCGTGAGGGATAGAAGCGGAAATACTTTTTGTCCCGCAGGGCAAAAAGATTGAAGCGGATAGCCCGACCCCGCCCAAAAAATTATAAAGCACGAAAATCTAATTGCGGGGACACGCCCTCATCCTTATTTCATTATTAAAAGAACTAATTTTTATGTATCTTTAAGTAAACATTAATCCCATGAGGTCAGTATTTATTTTTGTATTAATAACTATCTCTTTTTCATTGAAAGCTCAATCGTTTTTCAAAAACACTACTAATCGAGCTTTAACATTCAAGGAAATTCAGCAGCAATTCGATGCCTATAAAAAAAGTAAAGATCTGTCGAAGGAAAAAAATTGGAAGGCATATAAAAGATGGGAAAATGAAATGCAATTTCATACAGACGCTAAAGGTGAACCGAATGGTTTTGATGATTACATAAATGCAGCAATTGAAATAGCCGAATCGAAACAAACCCAAGAAAGATCCGGAGCTGTAGCTTCTGTATGGTCGCCATTTGGACCCAATGTTCTTCCAAATAATTTAACTGGTTATATGGAAAATGGAATAGGGCGTATTAATTGCATCGCTTTTCATCCTACAAATCCAAATACATATTTTGTTGGAGTTGCCCAAGGTGGTGTTTGGAAAACAACAAATAATGGTGTAACCTGGACTCCACTTACTGATAATTTACCAATTACAAGAATCAGTGATATTAGTATTGACCCAACTAACCCAAACACAATGTATATTTCTGTTTGTGATTTTGAATACATTGGTTTTGGTTTATTTTTAAATGGAAGTAAAAGACAAACGCATTATGGACTGGGTGTTTACAAAACAACTGATGGTGGTATTACTTGGGTTGCAACTGGCTTAACATATCAACTTACAAATGGTGATGCATCTTTAATTAGACGTGTACTTATCAATCCAACTAATTCAAATAATTTGGTGGCTTGTGGAGTAAGCGGTCTTTATGCATCAACAAATGGTGGAACTACCTGGGTAAAAAAATTAGATTCATTATGTTGGGATTTGCAACCTGATCCTGTTAATCCAAATACTTTATATTTAGCAACAGGTTGGGTTTTAAATTCTAATGAAGGCACTGCTGGAGTTTATAAATCAACCGATTTCGGAAATACATGGACGATGTTAAACACTGGCATTCCTTTAACAGGCGGAGTTCAACGTGTTAAGTTAGCCATTGCACCATCTGATCCTAATTATATTTATGCGGCCTGTGTAGATAATAGTAGTGGTTTATTTGGAATTTATAAAAGTGTAGATGCAGGTTTAAACTGGACCTATATTCCACCAAATTTAAATGTGTTAGAAGCTGGTCAGGGAACTAATCCTGGCGGCCAAGGCAATTATGATTTGGGTTTTTTAGTAAATCCTACAAACAGAGATATTGTTTATATTGGAGGAGTTAATTTATGGGGTTCAACCGATGGTGCTATGAATTTTAATCCGATCTCGCATTGGACATTACAATATGGTGCAACTTTGCACGGTGATATTCATTCAATAAATTTTCAAGCATCAACAGGACAGTTTTTTGTGACGAGTGATGGTGGTGTTTATAAAACACCGAGTATGATTATAAGTAATTGGTCAACGAGTGCATGGCCTACAGTTTGGACAAAACTAAATAGCAATATTCAAGTTACTTCTTTTTACAGATTATCAAGTTCAAAAAGTTTAGTGGAGAGAGTAGTGGCTGGTGCGCAAGATAATGCTACTTTTTATTATAAAGCTGGTACATGGTCAACAATTTTTGGTGGAGATGGAATGGATAATTATTTGGATCCATTAGGGTCAAGCAATATACTTGGATCAAGTCAGTACGGAAATTTTTCTATTAGCACCGATGATGGAAATACAAGTAATGGCGTGAACTCTAATATTAATAGTGAAGCAGCGGAGTGGACTACGCCAATAGTTGCTGATTATAATAATCCGGGCGTATTATATGTGGGAAATGAAAATGTTGCGAAATCAACCGATGGAGGAAATAGTTGGAATGGACTAGCAACAATTTTTACGAATACTGTAAATTCTACCAATACAGAAATTAGCGCATTGGCTGTATCACCTTCAAACAGTTTGGTAATTTATGCAGGAAGAAGAGTGAGATACGAAATCCCAATGCCGGGTTTTCTTTTTAAAACAATTGATGGCGGTGTAAGCTTTACGAACGTTACAAATAATTTACCCGACAGTTTGTATTATACAAGCATGGAAGTTGATCAAACAAATTCGAATATTGCTTATGTTACTATGGCAGAATTTAGTGCGGGAAGAAAAGTTTTTATGACCACAGATGGAGGAAATACTTGGCAAAATATTTCTTATAATTTACCAAACTTACCTGTAAACTGTATTAAGCAAATTCCTAATACCAAAAACATAATCATTGGTACCGACCTTGGATTATATACACTGGCATTTGGTGCAGCCACATGGGTTAATAATAGTGCGGGTTTACCGAATGTTATCATAAGTGATATTGAATTTAATGTTCCATTAAATAAAGCATATGTTTCTACTTTTGGAAGAGGTATTTGGGAAACGAATTATAATGTTCTCACAAATTTGAAGTCGCCCGAAAAAGCAACCTTTAATTTTAAATTATTTCCAAGTATTAATAGTGGAAAATTTACAATGGAGTTTGAAAATAACGTAAGCAAAACAATTGAAGTTATTGATGTGTTAGGAAAAGTTGTTTACTCTAATAAATCAACCGAACCTCAATTAGAACTTAATCTTGATTTATTACCGGGAGCATATTATGTTAAGGTAACTACCAAAGAAGAAAAATTGAGTGTGAAGAAATTTATAGTGAAATAATTTATTTCTTCAAACCGTCCCAACCTTGAGCTGTTAATTCAACCACAGCGCCCGATTTGCTCACTAAATTTTTTCCTTTGGCTTCATTCGTAATATGACCAATGACTGTAAAATCCATTTGATTTTTTATTTTGTCGTAATCTTTAATGTCGATAGTAAATAATAATTCATAATCTTCTCCACCACTTAAAGCACACATCGTTGGATCCAAATCAAATTCACGAGCAGTTTCGTGTGTCAATGGATCAATTGGAATTTTTTCTTCATATAATTCAACACCAACGTTTGAACTTTTACAGATGTGTAATATTTCAGAAGCTAATCCATCACTAATATCGATCATGGATGTTGGTTGAACATTTAACTGAGCTAACAAAGTAATAATATCTTTGCGGGCTTCCGGTTTTAACTGACGTTCTAAAATATAATCTTTTCCTCCAAGATCAGGTTGAAGATTTGGATTCTCTTTATAAATTGCTTTTTCTCTTTCTAGTATTTGCAAACCCATGTATGCTCCACCGAGATCGCCACTCACACATAATAAATTTGTTTCCTTAGCACCACTCCGATAAACAATTTTATCTGAATCGGCTGAACCAATTGCCGTAATACTAATTACCAAACCACTTGTGCTAGATGTTGTGTCTCCTCCAACTAAGTCGACACCATATTTTTTACAAGCCATTAACATACCGGCATATAATTCTTCAACGGCTTCTAAACTAAAACGATTACTTATTGCAAATGCAACAGTAATTTGTTTTGGTATTGCATTCATAGCATACACATCGCTCAAATTTACCATAACACTTTTATAACCTAAATGTTTCAAAGGAACATAACTGAGATCAAAATGCACTCCTTCAACAAGCATATCTGTTGTTACAACTGTAAGTTTATTTCCAAAAAATAAAACAGCAGCATCGTCTCCAACACCTTTTACAGTTTCTAAGTTTTTTAACTCAATGTGTTTGGTAAGATGATCTATCAATCCAAATTCACCTAAGCTGGAGAGTTCTGTTCTTGTTGTGTTGTCAAAATCCATTCTTATTTTTTGTTCTTGGTATGTCACACTGAGCAGAGTCGAAGTGCAACTTTATATTTATAAATTATTATTTTAAAGTTTTATGCAAACATTTTTTGGCTCAGTAAAAAAATCAAATGCTTCAAAGCCACCTTCTCTTCCAACACCACTATCTTTTACGCCACCAAATGGCGTACGTAAATCACGTAGTAACCAACAATTGATCCAAACAATACCGGCATGAATATTATTTGCAATGCGGTGTGCTCGTGTTAAATTTTCTGTCCAAACAATTGACGCTAATCCGTAACGCGTACTATTAGCCATTTCCAAAGCTTGCTCTTCTGTATCAAATGGTGTAATTGTAACAACCGGACCAAATATTTCTTCTTGATTTGTTCTGCATGTATGATTTAACCCTTCAATAATAGTTGGTGCAATATAATATCCTTTACTTAATTCTCCTTCCAGTTTTATTTCTTGTCCACCGCACAAAATTGTTCCGCCTTCTTTTTTTGCTAATTCAATATAGCTTAATATTTTTTCTTGATGAGATTTGGAAACAATAGCTCCAATTTTTGTTTCTTCATTTAACGGATCGCCAACAATTAATTTTTTTGTTTTTGAAACGAAATCAGCTTTAAACTTTTCATAAATACTTCTTTCTACATAAATGCGCGATCCGCATAAACAAATTTGTCCTTGATTAGCAAAAGAAGAAAGCATTGTTGTTATAAGCATTTTCTCGTAATCACAATCCGCGAAAATAATATTTGGATTTTTACCGCCTAATTCCAAAGATAATTTCTTAAACATAGGCGCAGCTATTGAAGCGATGTGAGCTCCAGTTGTTGTGCCACCAGTAAAAGAGATTAAAGGAATATTTTTATGAGATACAATTGCGTTACCAACTTTTCCTCCTAAACCATGCACAATATTTAATACACCCGGAGGTAAACCCGCTTCAATACAAATTTCAGAAAGTAGATGCGCTGTCATTGGTGTAACTTCAGATGGTTTAGCTACAACTGTGCAACCGGCAGCTAAAGCTGGTGCAATTTTCCAGGTGAATAGATATAAAGGTAAATTCCATGGTGAAATGCAACCTGCAACACCAACGGGCTGACGTAAAGTATAATTGATCGCCGTATTTTCCATCGCATGTGCATGAGATGAATAATGCAAAATCCCTGTTCCGTAAAAATGAAAATTGGCAGCGGCTCTTGGTATATCAACTGTTTTTGCAAGTTTTACTGGTTTGCCATTGTCTATACTTTCAGCTAAAGCTAATTTGTCTAAATTTTTTTCAATCAACTCTGCGATTTTCAAAAGATACTTGGAACGTTTTTCCTTTGGTGTTATACTCCATTCTGCAAATGCTCCTTTAGCTGCTTGATAAGCTAACTCAACATCTTTTTCGTCGCTATCCGGAATGAGAGAATATACTTTTCCATTTGCAGGATTGTAATTATCCAAAAAGGTTTTTGAAACGGGCTCAACTAATTTTCCGTTTATATAATTTAATAATTTGTACATGGTAATTTATAATATCCGAAGGTACTAAAAAAGACGCTTATTTGATAATGCTTTTTAAGCGTTCGGTAATAGCTAATACTGCCGGACAGACCATTGTATTCTTTAAGGTAAGATCAATCAATTGATACATTTTTTTGCGATTTGTATGAGGATATTCGCGGCAAGCATTTGGTCTGCTTTCATAAATACTACAATAATTATCAGGACTTAAAAAAGCGCAAGGAGCCTGTTGTAAAACCGAATCTTTATCAGGATCCATTTTTAAATATTTCTCAAAAAAAGTGCCGGGCTTTAATTTTAATGCTTTAGACGCTCGTTCAATATCACGTTCGTAAAAAATAGGGGAGGTAGTTTTACAACAATTAGCGCAAGTTAAACAATCTATTTCTTCAAAAACTTCATCATGAAGAGTTTCAAATTTTTGATCTAGATCTTTGGGAGGTCTTTGTTTTAAGCGTTTGTAAAATTTTTCGTTTTCGGAATGTTGACGATTAGCTTTATAATTATGTTTGTCGAGATCCAAAGCTAATTGATATTAAAAAAGATGTAGGTTATTTTGCAACAAAAACAAAAACGTCTTCGTTATCCTTTTTCATAAGATATTTTTCGCGGGCAAATATTTCTAGACTCTCTTTATTTGTTTTGAGTTCTTGCAAATCAACTTTGTTCTTTTCAATTTCCGAAATATAATATGCTTGATCTTTTTTTAATTTATTCAATTTTTGAACCGTTTCATTTTGAGTAAAAAAATCGTTCTTGTCAAAAAAGAATAACCAGACAATGAGTGCTATTATCGTTAAAAAATACTTATTTTTTATGAGCTTGATGAAAAACATTTATCTTTATTGCTAATGTAAAGATAGTATCAGTTGTATTTGAAACATGTTTAAAAAGTTTATTAAAATACTATTGTTAGTTATTCTGGTTGGTAAAGTATACCCACAAGGTGTAACCGGAACCTTCAAAGCTTCTCAACTCAATTTCGAGCGTGTTAAAAAGGCCTACAAAACAAAATATACTGATCTTAAAAAGGAGGTAACTAATGCAGGTTTTGATATCAATGCAATTGAGGTTTATATTCGAGTTTTTAAACTTGAAAAAAAACTGGAAGTCTGGATGAAGAACCTGCCTACCGGAAAGGCAGGTAAAGGAGATGTAAAATTTAAACTTTTTAAAACCTTTCCTATTTGTGCTTCAAGTGGTGAACTTGGACCCAAACGAAGATCTGGTGATGGTCAGGTGCCCGAAGGTTTTTATGAGATTGAAACATTTAACCCTTCAAGCAGTTATCATTTAAGTATGAAAGTAAGTTACCCAAATAGCAGCGATAGATTAAAAGCGGAAGGAAAAACAGGAGGAGATATTATGATACATGGTAATTGTGTAACCATTGGGTGTATTCCGATTGAAGATGATCCAATTGAAGAATTATATGTTTTATGCGTTGAAGCTAAGGATAGAAAAAGCAAAATTAGAACTGATATTTTCCCTTGTAAATTCACAGATGAGAACATTAAAATGCTCAATAAAAATTTTTCTAAGGAGAAAAATGCTTTTTGGGAAACACTGAAACCAGCTTATGATTCGTTTGAAAAAAGTTATTCCATTCCAAAGTTTAACATAGATAAAAAAGGAAACTATCTCGTTGT
>JABDBZ010000045.1 GCA_013288385.1 Bacteroidota bacterium | reverse complement strand
CGATATAAATAAAGTGAAAAAACTACTTTCTTATTATGTGGCAAATCCTGATGAACTATTCAATAAAATAAAATGGGTTCATTTAGATATTACTGATGTAGTTTCTACTGAAGAAGCCTTGAATGGAATTGAAACTGTTTATCATTGCGCAGGCTTTGTTTCTTTTCAAGAACGCGATTTAGAAAAGCTCAAACAGATCAACGAAATAGGAACTGCTAATTTAGTTAATGCTTGTCTCTCAAAAAAAATCAAAGCATTTTGCCACGTGAGTTCATTAGCTGCTATTAATAATAGCGACTATCTTGGTCAATTAACTGAAAAAGTTTTTTGGAAAACTTCGGGACAGGAAAGTGCTTATACTATTAGCAAATATAATGCAGAAAGGGAGATTTGGCGTGGGATAGAAGAAGGGTTAAATGCAGTAATCGTAAACCCGGGTGTTATTTTGGCACCAGGTTATTGGAATCAAAGTAGCGGGAAATTATTCGCCTTCTGTAAAAAAGGAAATTTATTTTATACAGATGGAAGCACTGGTTACGTGGGTGCATTGGATGTTGCCGACATTATGACACAATTAATTGATAAAGAAATTTTTAATGAACGTTACATATTAATAGAAGGTACTTATACTTTCAAAGAAATTTTTACGATGATCCAAAATGAATTTAATAAACGTCCTCCATTTATAAAAAGCGGTTTATTTTTATTGCACTTTGGTAGAATAATAGATGGAATATGGTGTAAATTAACAGGTAAAGATAGGGTCTTAACGAAGGAAATCATCCATTCAGCTATGGGGCACAAACAGTTTTCGAACCTTAAAATTAAAAATACGCTTCAATTCGATTTCAACCCTATAAAGGCTCTAGTACCCTCTATTTGCAAGCATTTATAGGGCTGAGCGATTAAAATTGAGGCCTAAATATTTTAGATTAGTTTCTATTTTATCACTAAATTCTTTGTATTTATAAGTTATATTCATATCTTGGTCTTCTCTTAAGAAGAGTGATTTATGCATATTGCAGTAGCAGGTAACATCGGTTCAGGAAAAACAACATTAACATCACTATTGGCTAAACATTATAAATGGCATGCCCATTATGAAGATGCAGATGACAACCCGTACCTAAATGATTTTTATGAAGATATGCAACGGTGGTCGTTCAATTTGCAAATTTACTTTTTGAATAACCGTTTTAACCAAATTTTGGACATTCGTAAAGGAAAACATACAGTTATTCAGGATAGGACAATTTATGAAGATGCGTATATTTTTGCGCCAAACCTTCATGCGATGGGCTTAATGACAACCAGAGATTACGATAGTTACTTCTCATTATTTAAATTAATGGAAGGTTTGATCAAATCTCCTGATTTAATCATTTATTTGCGTGCTTCGGTACCAACTTTAGTTAAGCAAATTCAAAAAAGAGGAAGAGAATACGAAAATAGTATCCGCTTAGATTATTTAAAAAGATTGAATGAGCGTTATGAGGCTTGGGCAACATCTTATGAATCAGGAAAATTATTGATTGTTGATGTTGATGATATTAATTTCAGCGAAAACAAAGAAGATTTAGGTAAAGTAATTCGATTAATTGACAGTAAACAAAACGGTTTATTTAAATAAATTTTGAGCACGATACTAAATAAAGAAGATGAATTTTTTGATGTCCATTTCACGGAGTCTATCAAAAAAATCAGTGCAACCTCCGATCTGATCATTGCATATGATGGCGTTTTAAATACAGAAACCATCAGCAAGTTGGAAACTGAGATTGAATCAAAAATCATTGAATTAAATGTTCCAAAAGCGGCTTTAAAAAAGATCTTTTTTATTTGTGTTGAATCTTTACAAAACATGCTTATTCACGGACATAAAGATCAAACCGGATACCAACACAATTATTTTTTGGTTTATAAAACAGGAAATAAAATTATGATTCGCACTGCAAATTTGATTAGTAATTCTGCAGTTCCTAAAGTAAATGGTGATTTGAACACAATCAATTCATTTGCTGATCCGACCGATTTAAAATCTTATTATATTAATCATCTTGAAAAAAATGAATTAAGTGAAAAAGGTGGTGCCGGTTTAGGTTTTATAACTATTGCAATGAAAAGCGGTAATAAATTAAATTACTCTTTTGATAAGATTAGCGATCTTCATTCTTTGTTCAAATTAGAAGCAGCTGTAAATGTTGAATGATCGTAAAGATCCTGACATGCCTTTAAATCCAACCATTTTATTTCTTCCTTCTTGGTACCCAACAATTGAAAATCCTTCACACGGAATTTTTATTCAAAATCACGCAAAAGCTTTAGCTCAATTTACGCCAGTTATTGTTGTGTATGCATACAGTACGAACTCAAAGCCGGATAAAGAAATTCAGGTTAATACAAACGGAAATTTAATTGAACTTATTCTTCCATATCAAAAGACAAATATTTCCTTTCCATTTTTAAAACAGTATTTACAATTTGGAAATTATCATTTGGCTTATAAAACATTACTGCATTATCTAATACAAAAGAAAATCAAAATAAATGCCATACAGGTTAATGTGGTTTTTCCGGCATCCATTATTCTCTCCTTATTTAAAAATCATTTTAAAGTAAAACATACAATTGTAGAGCATTGGAGCGGTTATTTACCCGAAGACGGAAATTATAAAGGAACTGTTCTTAAGCATTATACTAAACAATGCTTTAAAACTGCAAAAAAAATATGGTATATCTCCGAAAAGCAAAAACAAAGTTTATTGCATCACAACTTAACAGGTAATTTTGAATTACTCTACAATGCCATTGAGACCAACATATTTAAGCCATCTGCTCAAACAAAAAATCTGACAGTTACTTTTCTTCATGTATCGTCTTTGGTTGAAAGAGAAAAAAATTTAACCGGAACTTTTAAAGCTTTAAAAAAATTACAGGATAAAAATTTCAAATTCGAATTAGTAATTATTGGTGGTGATACAAATTCAATAGAAGTAACTAAAGTTTTACAAAACAAAATTGGGTTGGAAAATGTAATTTACAAAGGTCATCAATCGCAAGAAACAATAAACCAATATATGAATACTGGCCACGCTCTACTATTGTTTAGTTATTTCGAAGGCATGCCCGTTGTGGTTTTGGAAGCTTTAGCTTGTGGTTTACCCGTATTTGGTTCCAACGTTGGTCAATTGCCGGAGATTATCAATAATGATTTTGGGAGATTATCAGAAAAAAATAATGTCGAAGATTTTACTTCATTACTAGAAAATTTTATTCAGGAAAAATATAAATTCTATCCTGAAAAAATGCGACAATTCATTTTAGATCACGCTTCATTTGAGGCTGTTGGAAAACAGATGCATGATTTTTACTTGAAGGATTGAGGCAGAAGATTTTTGCTTACGCAAAACGTTCAACCAAGTTAGTCAACTCCACAAACTCTGTCACACTCAATTGCTCCGGTCTTTTATCAAATAAATAAGAATCAGTTTCAATTGGTAACGCTAACGCGGGCTTTATTGAATTGCGAATGGTTTTTCGTCGCTGATTAAATGTTGTTTTAACTACCTTCTTAAACAAATCCTCATTACAATTTAATCGCTTTACTTCATTTCGTTTCAATTTAATAACGGCACTCTTTACTTTGGGTGCTGGTGTAAAAACATTTTCATGAACAGTAAATAAATATTCTATACTATAAAATGCTTGTAACAAAACACTTAAAATACCATAGGTTTTTGTTCCGGGCTTCTCCGCCAATCGTTCAACAACTTCCTTTTGAAACATTCCTACAATAATATCCACTTGATCTCTATGTTCCAAAACTTTAAACATAATTTGACTCGAAATATTATAGGGGAAATTTCCGATGACATTAAATTTTTTGTCGCCTACCAAGGTAGTTAGATCCATTTTTAAAAAATCATTTTCAATAAATTGATCTGCATTTTTAGGGTAATTCTCTTTTAAATATTTAATTGACTCCGTGTCAACATCCAAAGCAAAAAAACTCGGTTGATCAATTAAATACTTCGTTAAAACACCTGTACCCGGACCAACTTCTATTAATACATTATTCGAATTTTCAGAAGTCATAGCTTCCACAATTTTTCTTGCGATATTTTCATCGTTCAAAAAATGTTGCCCTAAATGTTTTTTGGCTCTAACTGGATGTGCCATTAATCTACAATCTGAAGTATGGTTCTAAAAGCGGCATACTTATCTTTGAATTTTGAAGTATGATCTGCTTGTAATCGGGGCGCAAACTCCTTCTGATAACGTTCAATATCCGGCATTTCTAAAAATTTATATTGCATTGAATAAGTATGCCCTTCATCTTCCGTATACAATACTTTCACCATTTGACTATCAATAAAACAACCCGTTTTCATCACCTCTGGAATATGGATTTCTTTCATCCATTTTACCCATTCAGCATGTGCATCTTCATTAATATTTACGGTAACATTATAAATAAACATACCTTAAAAATACTACAATTTTTTTGGCTTATCATACTTTTATTAACCTCAAATCAAGAGATTATTTGTATTTTTAACACAACTAAAAAGCCCGTTTGTATTGATAAGTGGTGCTTTTTATTAAGAAACTTAGACCAATGAAAACAGATTTTGTTGAAGAATTAACCTGGCGTGGATTATTGCATGATGTTATGCCGGGTGCACAAGACCTTTTAAAAAAAGAAGTTTGTACAGCATACATTGGTTTTGATCCTACCGCAGATTCTTTGCACGTTGGAAGTCTATTACAAATAATTACTTTAATGCGTTTTCAAAAAGCGGGGCACATTCCAATTGCTTTAATTGGCGGGGCTACGGGTATGGTTGGTGATCCGAGTGGGAAAAGTGCTGAAAGAAATTTGTTGGATGAAACAGCTTTGAATAAAAATATTGAGGGGATTAAAAATCAATTATCCAAGTTTTTAGATTTCAAAAATTCAAATGCTGAATTATTAAATAATTACGATTGGATGAAAGACTATAGTTTTTTAAATTTCATTCGCGATATTGGAAAATTTTTGACGGTAAATTATATGATGGCTAAAGATTCTGTGAAAAATCGTTTAGAAACTGGGATGAGTTTTACAGAATTTAGTTACCAATTATTACAAGCCTATGATTTCTATTGGTTGTACAAAAATAAAAATTGCAAATTTCAGTTGGGAGGGAGTGATCAATGGGGAAATATCACAACCGGAACAGAGCTCATTAAAAAGAAATGTGATGGCGAAGCATTTGCCATTACAACACAATTAATAAAAAAGGCAGATGGAACAAAATTCGGCAAAACAGAAGGTGGAAATATTTGGTTAGATGCAACAAAAACATCACCTTATAAATTTTATCAATTTTGGATGAATTCGAGCGATGATGATTCAAAAAATTTTATTAAGTACTTTACATTTTTAAATAAAGAAGAAATTAGCAAAATAGAAGAAGCGCATACTAATGCTCCTCATGAAAGACATTTACAAAAAGCATTAGCAAAAGAGCTAACGGTTTTAGTTCACAGTGAATCAGATTTTGAAGGAGCTGTAAAAGCATCTGAAGTTTTATTTAAAGGAACAATTGATGACTTAACAAAATTGGAAGAAACTATTTTTTTAGACATTTTCGAAGGTGTTCCGTCTTTTTCTGTCTCTACTTCTGAATTAGCAAATGGCATTGGATTGATAGATCTTTTGGCAGAAAAAACAAATATTTTTCCTAGCAAAAGTGAAGCTCGTAAATTATTACAAGCCGGTGGTGTGAGTATAAATAAAAATAAAATTGAAGATGCTCTTATGGTTGTAAATTTATCTAATACCATTAATAAAAAATATATTTTGATCCAAAAAGGAAAGAAGAATTATTTCCTATGCAAGTTGAACTAAAATGGCATTAAAGCAGTCGCAATATTTAAAACAGCAACAAAAATTATTACCTCAGCAAATTCAGTTAATGAAATTGCTTCAGCTTCCGACGCTTGCACTTGAAGAACGAATTAAAGAAGAATTAGAATTAAATCCTGCATTAGAAGAGAATGACGGAAATTCTGAAGAAGAATTATTTAGTAATGAAGATAGTACCGAAAGTGATTCTGAAATTGAATTAGATGACAATGGCGATGTAAAAGAAGCGGAGATAGAGCGTATTGACGATAAAGTGGATATGGAAGATTACATGGGAGACGAAGAGCTCGACTCTTATAAGTATGAGATCAGCAACAAAGGAGTTGACGATGAAGTGAGAGAATTTGTAGTAGTTGAAGGTCCTGACTTTCATAGCATGCTTGAACAACAATTAGGTCTCAAAGAATTAAATGAAACAGAATATACTATTGGAATCTATATTATTGGTTGCATAGATGAAGATGGTTATTTGCGAAGAGAGCCTGAAATGATTGTGGACGATCTCGCATTTAATTACAATATAACTTCTAACGTACAGGAAATAGAAAAAATCTTAAAAACGATCCAGACTTTTGATCCAATTGGAGTAGGAGCCAGAACAATTCAGGAATGTTTACTGATACAATTACATCGTAAAACTGAACAAACTAAAGATGTATTGCAAGCCATTGAGATCGTAAAAGATCACATGGATGAGTTTAGTAAAAAACATTACGAAAAGATCTTGAAAAAAATGAATATCACCAGTGACGAATTAAAAGAAGTCATTGACGTGATTACGCATCTTAATCCAAAACCAGGTGACACTGAAATAAAATCAAATGGACATAGTGAAATTGTACCTGATTTTTTAGTGACCGTTGATGATGGTAAACCGGAATTCTCAATTAATTCACGCAATATGCCTGACCTTAAAATAAGTAAGGAGTATATTGAAATGCTGAAAGAATATTCGAAACAAAAAAATAAAGACGGGAAGGAAGCAACAACTTTTATAAAGAATAAAATTGAAAATGCGCAATGGTTTATTGAAGCATTGAATCAAAGACATATAACTCTCATGGTTTGTATGCAAGCTATATTAGAGTTTCAGGAAGAATATTTTATGACCGGTGATGAAAGCAAATTGAAACCTATGATACTGAAAGATATTGCCACAAAAGTAGAAATGGACATCTCAACAATATCCCGAATGGCAAATAGTAAATATGCACAAACGCCATATGGAACTTTTTTATTAAAAACTTTTTTCAGCGAAAGCATGAGTACCGAAAGTGGCGAAGAAGTGAGTTCGCGTGAAATAAAAAAAATACTAAAAGATTGTATTGATGCTGAAGATAAACACAAACCATTAACCGACGATGCACTTTGCGATATACTAAAAGAAAAAGGTTATACAATTGCCCGAAGAACCGTTGCTAAATATAGAGAACAACTGGATATTGCTGTGGCGAGAATGAGAAGGGAAGTATAAGATGAACTCTTCTAATTTAAAATATTATTCTCAAATAGACGGCTTAAGATGTTTTGCGATTATTTCTGTGATGATTGGTCATTGGATAAGTTGGGATACCACAAACATTATTTTAAAAAATACACCTTGGGGTCATGGTGTTATTTTATTTTTTGTTTTAAGTGGTTATCTTATTACGAATATCCTTTTAGAATTAAAAGAAAAAATTAATACTGGAGTGATCAGTCATTCCGAAGGTTTAAAGACTTTTTACTTTCGCCGGATACTAAGAATTTTTCCGATATACTATTTACTCATTTTTTATCTTTTCTATATCAATTACGAAAACACAAGAGAAGTTTTTCCTTGGTTGGTAACATATACTTCCAATATCTTACAAAGTAAAACAGGAAGTTTTATTGGGGGATTCAATCATTTTTGGTCGCTTGCCGTTGAAGAACAATTTTATTTGATTTGGCCATTTATTATTCTATTTGTAGATCTTCGGAAATTAATAAATGTCATATTGATCTTTATTATAATTTCTTTTCTTTCTCGTTTATCTTGTGTTATAATCAATCCAAATAATTGGATGCTTTCTGCTTATTTAACTCCAAATCTTTTTTTACCACTTTGCTTAGGGGCTTTGCTTGCATTTGGGAAAAGGTATAAACCGTATTTAGAAAGTTTTTTCAATAATTCAATTTACATGTATGCCAGTATTTTACTTTATGTTTTCTCTTTTTATTTTTTCCATTATCGCTGGCGCATTGCACTTTTCGACTTACTACTTGACGAATATTTATTTGCAATAATGTGCACATTTATTATTTCAAAAACCTCTTCAAATAGTTTCAGATTTATCGTAAAATATATTTTAGAACATGATGTGGTTGTTTATACCGGCAAAATATCTTATGGTTTATATGTTTACCATTTATTTGTAATTGGCTTTTTTTGGAATTATCTTGCTTTAGAATACAAATTAGGCGTAGTTGACAAACATGCTATGTGGTTTATTTATTTTGTTCTGGCGTACATTCTGGCAATTCTATCATATTATGTTATTGAAAAACCGTTCAATAATTTAAAGCAGTATTTTAAATACTAAACATTATCCTTTTTTTCATCTCCCAATACCTTGCTCTTTAAAATTGCCATTTCCTGAGTTAGTTTTTTAATTTGCTCATGTTGTTTTGAATTCACAACTGATAAATGGACCAAGAAAATGATAATTGCAAAAATTGCTGCCAAAAACACTAAAGCCGGAGCATAATATACGCCAAGGAGTTTAGCGAGTATATCTAACCCATTTCGCCAAAAAGAAAACACCAATAAAACAACTGTACAGATGATCCAAATAATTGAATATTCTTCTCTTAGTTTTCCCTTTGCAATTAATCTAAAAATAAAGAACATAAATGCTAACGCACCAATGATGCTTAGGATTTGGATTTTATAAGGTACTACGTTTTCCATAAAATTTAATTCTAAAATAAATAAATAAAATTCCTAAAGTTACTTTGATCATGTAATACAAACTCCTGAATGAAGAAATAGATGAAACGCCTCCTTGTCTTTCTTTCATTTCAACAGGCACTTCCCTTATTTTTAATCCGTTCATATGAAACAAAATAATTGCTTCCGGCTCAGGATATTCATCCGGATAATAATCACAAACCAATTTTAATGCTTTTGTATTGATTGCTCTATAACCAGATGTAGAATCAGTAATTTTAATTCCTAATAAAAACTGATTTAATCTTTTAAAATAATTAATTCCAAATCTTCTTAGGCTCGAAGATTGAAATCCCTCTTTATGAATGAATCGCGAGCCAATTACAACATCGCATTCATTTTGAATTAAAGGTGTCAACAATTTTGATAATTCTGAAACAGGATGTTGCCCATCTCCGTCCAGTTGAACAGCTATATCATATTGATGCAATTGCGCAAAATGGTAACCAGACTGCACGGCACCACCAATTCCTAAATTAACCGTAAGATCGAGATATACTGATGTTGCTCTTTCGATTTCATTTGTTGTTTTATCAGTTGAACAATCATTCACAGGTAATGCATGTAGAATAACATTTGGGATTTTTACTCCTTTAATCTCCAGAAGCAATTTATAAATAGAAGCTTCTTCGTTAAAGCATGGTATGATTATCAGTACATTTATATTATTGATTTCTGTCTTCACCTGATCTCAATTTATCATAGTTTGGTTCCTTTAAACTGCCCCAAAATTCACCTTGTTCATGCGCATTCAATTTGAACTTACAAAATACTAGCCAATATGTTTTTTTGCTCATCGAATTAAAGTGTATGATCCCATTATTATATTGATATGTTTGCAAAAGATTTAAACTGATACCAAGTGAAATAATAATTACAAATACAATTTGAATAAGCGGTTTGAGAGAAATATTTTTATCCGTGTCAAGCACAAAAGAAACTAATGCTGCCAAAGGAATAGAGAGGTATGCGAAATGTTGAACAAATGCACGTGCTCCGAAACACCCACCAAAAAACCAATCCCACCAACAACTGATCATGTATAAATTTATCAGAGTAATTACAATCAATACAGCTCGCATTTCTTTTAATTTGTTATTCATGAAGAAAAATCCAATGAAAGATAAAGCTATCAATGGTGTATATAGAAATAAACCTTTACGATAACTAAATAGCACATTTACTATTTGTGGATCATTCCAAAAAAATCTTTCGCCAGGATAAGAAAAATAAAGAAATTGGCCAGTACGTTCTTTCCAAAATAAAAACTGAGGAACCCAAATCAAAAAAGAAAAGAAAATCATAATTAAAATTTCTTTATAATGACTAAAAAAGAACCTTATCTTTTCTTTCAAATTAAATGTTTGGGAAACAGGCCAAAAAATGAATATAAAAATAATTAGAAGATCAGTTGGTCTGATCAAAGCAATCAGCCCAATCAACAAACCCATTAAAATTGACAACTTAATTGATCGTTTTTGATGCCAGTGATAATTGCAAAGCAAAAAAGCAGAAAATAAAAAAAATAAATTTGAGTGTGCCATTTCAGGTATTGAAACCGAATAATAAAATAGAATTGTTCCTAAAAACAAAATCAACAATGTTACGGTAGTTACTTTCTCAGTAAAAAATTTAGTCAAAAAGTTTCGCAATAAAATTAATCCCAATATTGCATAAAAAATAGTTCCCCAGTGAAGAGTAGTTGCGAAAGCTTCACTAAAACCATCAAGTGGGTCATTCTGATTTATTGCGATCTTATAACCAAGTGCATAAAATGGCGAATACAATAATGCCATTCCATATGTTGTTTTTGGAATGTGCAAACTATCGAACGGGCAAATTGGTAAATAGTTATTGTCAAATGAATTTCCTGAAGTATGAAATTCAAAAGAACCATGATTACTTATATAAGCCGGTAAATAGGAATAATAATTGGCGACATCCCAGGAAAAATTATCCTGACCCTTGTGCCAACTTCTCCAACCATCCATCGTAACAAAAATAAAACAGGATAAAGCAACAATCAGAATTATTGATGGTTTTTGTAAGCTTTCTATTTTTTGTAAGGGTTTCACAATAGATTAACAAATATAATTAATTATAATGTTTTAGTAAGAAAATAAGGGTGGAAATCGAAATCTAATTTCTCAATTTGTAAATTATTAAGCCGCGATGAGTTGCTATTATATGATTGGCCAAGTTATTCGGATAGATTTTATTAAAACGTGCCGAATCATTAACAATAAGATATTTAATAACATCATTTTTCAAATATGCATCAATTTCTTCAGCGGATGATTCATCCCCAATATTAACGCCAATTTGATCGATTAAATATAAACTACCACAGTAGGTGTTATCAAAGGCACTTAAAAATTTGTCTGTTCTTTTTATTCCCAATGCTCTCAATTTAGGTTCCAAGTCTTCATAAGCGCGGTAGTCGCCAGTCCAATAATAAATTGCTCTTGTATTTCTTTCGGTATAATTTTTTTTGCAAAACACCAAAGCCTCTTTCATGTTAAAAAATAAAATAATGACAAAAATTACCTGTGTTATTTTAAAATACTTATCTGAAAAACGTACAATCAAATCACTAAAAGTCAGAACTGAGAAAAATACGCATGGTAATAAAGCTATTATGTAATAATCGTGCCATCGAAATTGATTGAGGAAAAAATAAACATAGAACATATTACCAATAATATTTAAAAGCGTTATCGTTAATAATATTTTATTAGCGTATTTAAAAAGAACAATAATACCGACAAAAGAAATGCCTATCAAAATATAAGACTCGTGAGAATAATAATGTTTGACCCATAAATTTTTTATTGTGATATATATTTCTTTAGCTGCATCCCAGTTATCTACCATTATTGGCTTAAGGGCAAACGATTCGTTTTCATAATGCGTATTTAACCAACTCGCATAATAATACCAGGAAGCAGCAACAACTATTCCCATAACAATTCGTGTAAACACTTTCAAGTGTTCTGTAAAAATAAAAGGTTTATTTTCAAATTTAAAGAATCTTAACTTATCCAAGATTAACATACAAATCACAATTATAAAAATAATGATAGACGTTGCTTTTATTAAAACAGTAAGTACAACGGCAAAAACGAACAGATTTAAATGCCGTGTTTTATTTGTTTTCAAATATGTAAGAAAAAAATACCAGCCTATTAATTGAAAACCCAAACTCGGAGCATCAGGCATAAAGTTGGGTGTATAAAATAATAAAACAGGCGATAGAGATACGGCAATAGCCAGCATGACTGATAGAATATTATTTCTGATATATTGATCAACCAACAAATAAAAAAAGAATAAACCCAAAGTGACGAGCATAAGTGAAATTATACGCAAATAAATTTCATCGAATCCGAATAACTTATACATGATGGCTCCCCCATAATAAATAATTGGAAACTCAACCCCTGTTATTCCTTCACCCTTTATGTAACGTTGTATCCGCGGTTTAAAAAAATTCATATCTGTTTTATAATAGTTCAGTGCAATAGAAGCACGTTGGCTTTGAGCAGAAAGGTGAATAGATGAAGGGCGGTTATGGATATATTTAAATACACCTACATAACTATAAAACCAAGAAACAGAAATGAGAAATATTATTACTTTGACCGCTTTTCTAAGAATTTCATTTTTAATTGTAAGCTGATTCCAAATTTTATTTGTTTCCAAATTCAAAGTCGCTATTATGTTCTTTAGTTTTTGAAACATGTTATTTCAGAGCCTTAATTTGAACATGTAAACAATCCAAATCAAATTTCTCATTTGTTGAATTACCAAGATAAGAAAACGTATTGATCAAGTGAAATGGTTGATTCCATGATTCATATTTTAAATGAATAGAATCTTTAAAATAACACCACTTATTTATTTCTGTGAAATAATATCTTAAGCATATACCATTCCACCCTAACATAACACCATACTGATCAAAAGGAGCAACATTTATGTAAGCATTAGACTGCGCATAATTTGTTTTAACCCTACCACTAAAAACAATTTCCAGTTGAGCGGTTTTAAATTCATCTGGTAATATAAATTGACTTAATAAACCCTGAGAATTGGCTTTATTGATGCGAGAATAATAAAAAGAACCACTTGAATCATATAAAATTGTATCACCATTTATTTTTTTGGAGTCAGACACGATCGTTTTTGAATCGATCAATTCATATTTATCTTCGCAAGAAAAAAATAAAATTAAAGCTAAGATACCTATGATTTTTTTTTTGAGCATTACAGATCCATTTCCTTTATTTCGCCTTCAACAATTAATTTACCAGCCGTTGCTTTAATAATTTCTTCAACACTTACTCCGGGAGCACGTTCAAGTAATTTAAATCCTCCCTGAGGTAAAACTTCTAAAACAGCTAATTCAGTTACTATTTTTTTAACGCATTTTATACCGGTTAATGGGAGATCGCATTTAGGTAGTAACTTAGACTGACCAGCTTTATTTACATGCTGCATAGCTACAATAATATTTTTAGCACTTGCAACAAGATCCATTGCACCTCCCATGCCTTTCACCATTTTACCCGGAATTTTCCAATTAGCAATATCGCCATTTTCACTTACTTCCATTGCCCCCAAAATGGTGAGATCAACTTTTTGCGCACGTATCATACCAAAACTCATAGCGCTATCAAAAATAGAAGAGCCAGGTAATAATGTAACTGTTTGCTTGCCTGCATTTATAAGATCTGCATCTTCTTCGCCTTCAAAAGGAAAAGGACCCATTCCTAAAATACCATTTTCACTTTGAAGCTCAACACTCATACCTGCAGGAATATAATTAGCAACTAATGTTGGTATGCCAATTCCTAAATTAACGAACATTCCATTTTTTACTTCTTTTGCAATTCGTTTTGCAATTCCATTTTTATCTAACATAAATACTACTTATTTAATTTTTTACTTTTAACATCATGAGTTAATTATTTCATTAACTAGTTCCTTTTCCTAACCGTTCTTTGCTCAATTCGTTTTTCATAATTTTCACCTTGGAAAATACGATGTACATAGATCCCTGGAGTATGAATATGGTCAGGATCCAATTGTCCTGCCGGCACCAATTGCTCAACCTCAGCAATGGTAATTTTACCGGCCATTGCCATCATTGGATTAAAATTTCGAGCTGTACTTTTAAATATTAAGTTTCCGGCAGTATCGCCCTTCCAGGCTTTTACGATAGCAAAATCTGCTTCAAAAGCTTTTTCCATTAAATATTCTTTCTCTTCACCATTGAAAGCAAAACGACGAACTTCTTTTCCAATTGATACTTCTGTACCAACACCCGCCGGGGTATAAATAACAGGCATACCATAAGCTGCAGCCAAACAACGCGTAGCCAAAGTACCTTGCGGAATTAATTCTACTTCCAATTCACCACTCAACATTTGTCTTTCAAACTCATCATTCTCGCCTACATAAGAAGAGATCATTTTTTTTATTTGTTTAGTTTGTAATAACAAACCCAATCCAAAATCATCTACGCCTGCATTATTGCTAATGGCAGTAATGCCCTTAGTACCCATTTTTATAAGTTGGGTAATTGAATTTTCAGGGATACCACATAATCCAAATCCGCCAAACATAATTGTTTGGTTATCTTTTACTCCTTTGAGCGCTTCTTCAGCATTTTTTACAACTCTATTAATCATATTTTTAATCTGAAATTAAACTATAAAACTTAAAATTACATAAAATCAAGACATACTTACTCCAATTTTAAAACTTTGTTTTTGGTACATATTCATTCTTCGCGAAATAAAATTTCCTAACCTTTAAAATAGAAAAATTGGGAGTGTTAATTGTGTCCAAAATTATAAAGTTCTTTTTGATTTCAATAGGATCAAGCTTGTCGACTATTACAAACTCAAATTCACCGGTTAAGTACCATTTAATATTACTACCCACTTCGTTAATTGCACAACTAGGGTAAACAGATAAAACTTGAACATTATTTTTAGAAAAAACGGTTATCCATTTCGCAATCCAATAGTTTGAAATTCCTCTTTTAAAGTTTTTTTTCACGCAAACACTATCAATTTCTTTAACTTTTTGTGGATAATATGAAAAATAATTTACAAAACCTTTCGGCGATAATTTAAAAGTTATTAAGCTAAAAAAAACAATCAGGATAAGGTAACTTAATCCAAACGAAAAAATTCTATTGCTCTCACGCTTTTTCATAAAGTACCCAACTAAAATTGCCAAAAAAGTCATTGCGAAAAAAACAGGCGCCACATTGTATCTAATGGTATCCCAACCTGTGTAGCTCCCATTTAAAACTGGTGCTGCATATACAATTATTGAAAAAATAGTATAAAATAATAAAAAAAACTTAACTGATTCCGAAAATTTTTTTCTGTAAACTAAGAACATAATTCCGCTGATAACGGGAGAGAGATATGCAAAGACCATTTGAAAACTTCTAAAACCTAATAATGAAATATAACAAGAAGCCTGTGCATAAAATGTTTTCATAGATTGTCCTATGTTTTCGAAAGCATACATTTTATTAGGACTACTAAAATTAAATAAACCCGACTGATTAATATGCGTGTATAATTTCATGGCAATACATACACCAAATATAACTGTTAGCGTATATACAAGAATATATCGAAGACCTTTTGATTTATACAAAAATAAATTCGTCAAAATTGTTGGCCCAATAAACATAACAATAAAAAGTATATCGCTGTATGTTGCGAGTATGGTAAACAAAAAAATAAAAATAAATTTATAAACCGGTTTTATTTTTGATATTAAAACTGAAACAGTAATTAAAGTATTTACCAATGTACCCGTATGATAACAATAAACCAACATTAAGGAAGGAAAGAACTGATCGTTTGTGAAATAATAACTCTCCAAAAATAAAATCGAATAAAAAACAGGGACTAACCAGCTGTATTTTTTTAAGTTTGCGCTAAAGGACTTACGAAAAATATAGCACGACAAAACAACAATTGTTAAAGTCTGAATTAATCCATATACAAAAGAAAGAGATAAAAAATTTAATTTAAAAATCAAGAAAAGTACATAGTACAAAGTCATGTCGGGAAATAATGCCGGAGCTGCGGCTAAATACCAATCTTTTATGTGACCACCGTTGTAAAAAATATCTTTGAACAAACAGGGTATGCCTAAAGAATCTGAATTAAAAACATTGGCCAATTTGTATTCATCGTAAACAGAGTAATTGCAAATGATACTCAGGATCAAAATTCCAAAACCTAATATGTTTAGTAAATATTCATTTAATAGAAAATCTAAAACACTTTTCGATTTCGGATGCATTTATTTTCTATTTACAAATTATCAAATTCACTTGGCTGAACTTGTTCTTCAAAATTATCAGCATCGTACTTACTGCAATCTAACTCAAGATTTGGATCCAAATTTTTCGGTTTCGGAAATTCGCCCTTACTCACTTTCAAAGTATGATCGGCATAAACTTTATTAAAAAATTTACCCCAGATTGGTAATGCCATAGTTGCACCTTGTCCTTCGGCCATTGAATTAAAATGAATACTTCTATCTTCCCCACCAACCCAACAACCTGCTATTAACTCAGGTGTAATTCCCATAAACCAACCATCAGCATTTTTTTGTGTAGTTCCTGTTTTACCTGCAATTTGATTAAATAATTTGTATTTATATCTTAATGAGCCTCCTGTGCCATAATCAACAACACCTCGCATCAATTGGATCATCACATAGGCCTTTTCTTCACTAAAAACCTCATCACTTTTCGGAACAAATTCTTCGAGTACTTTTCCATTCTTATCTTCAATACGTGTTATGAATGTTGGCTCAACATAGGTTCCTTTATTGGCAAAAGTTGAAAGCGCGCCTACCATTTCAAACACACTTATATCCGGCGTTCCCAAACAAATTGATGGCACCTCTGGAATATCAGCAGTTATTCCTAAACGTCTTACAAGAGATATAACTGCCGGTGGTTTATATTGTTTCATAATCCATGCTGTAACATAATTAATAGAACCAGCTAATGCTTGCCGAAGAGTGATCATTTTGCCATCAAGTTTACTTGTACCACTATTGCTTGGACACCAATCCTTACCATCCGCCAAGGTAATACATGTACGAACATTTGGCACCCGGTGACAAGGACTTAATCCTTCTTGAATTGCCAGTGCATAAACAAATGGTTTAAATGTAGAGCCAACTTGTCGTTTACTTACTTTCACATGATCGTATTGAAAATGTTTATGATTGATGCCGCCAACCCATGCTTTTACATAACCTGTTTGCGGCTCCATTGCCATAAAACCCGTTTGCAAAAATGATTTATAATATTTGATACTATCGTATGGCGTAAGCACAGTATCAATATCTCCTCTTAAACTATAAACACGCATTGGAGATGGTTTGTAAAAGGTTGCTACAATTTGTTCGTGTGATAA
>JABDBZ010000044.1 GCA_013288385.1 Bacteroidota bacterium | reverse complement strand
TTCTTGTCGTTTATCAACGATTCGCACTTTGGTATTACCTGATAATTGAATTTGAATAATGTCTTTTAATTGCTTTCTAATTTCAGCATCGTATATAGGCACGGCCACTTCACTTCTGCTATCCAAATTTCTGCTCATCCAATCGGCAGATGAAATATAAATTTTTTCATCTCCACCATTATTAAAAATAAACACCCGCGCATGTTCCAAATATTTATCTACAATGCTATACACTTTTATATTGTCGCTCCAGCCTTCCATTTGAGTTACCAATGAACAAGCTCCACGCACTATTAAAATAATCTTCACGCCTGCATTGCTGGCTTCATAAAGTTTATCGATCATTTCTTTATCAACGAGACTATTCATCTTTAAAGTAATAGCAGCAGGTTTCTTCTTTTTGGCAAATTGTATTTCTTTATCGATCAAATCCACAAAAATTTTGCGCATAAAAAATGGCGCAACAGCTAAATGTTTAAATTGTTCAACTTTAAAATTGTTTTCATAAAAATCAAATACTTTACTTACCTCAGCTGTAATTAATTTATTAGAAGTCAATAAAGAAAAATCGGTATAAATGCGAGCTGTTTTTTCATTAAAATTTCCAGTACCAACATGTACATATTTTACTTCCTTTCCGTATTCTTTTGTGGTGATCAAAAATAATTTGGAATGTACTTTTAAGCCCGGAACGCCATAAATTACACGTGCCCCTTCCTCACTTAATTTATTTGCCCAGTAAATATTATTCTCTTCATCAAAACGCGCTTGGAGTTCAACTAACACGGTCACTTTTTTTCCATTCTTTACAGCGTTAATCAAAGCATTCGCAATGCGTGATGAATCAGCAACACGATACAATGTTATTTTAATGCTTTCTACAACCGGATCAATAGATGCTTCCCGCAATAAATTTACAATATGATTAAAACTATGATAAGGATAATGCAATAAAATATCCTTTTCCTTAATTACTTTTAAAATTGTTTGTTGATGTTCTTTCAAATATTTATGTTCGATCGCAGGTGGATGATTGTAAACTAAAGATCTATCTCCCAAGTTTGGAAAATTAATAAAGTCTTTAAAATTGTGATAACGTCCACCCGGAATAGCATTATCTTTTTTAGCCATTCCCAATTTTCTCATAATATAACGTAACATGTCGTTCGACATAGCGGCATCATACACAAAACGTACAGGCTGACCTTGTTTACGCGCTTTCAAACTTTTTGAGATCTTCTCAATCATGGTTTTACTTACATCGTTATCAATATCCAATTCTGCATCGCGGGTCAATTTAATATTATAAGCTTCGATTGTTTTGTAACCAAAAACTTCAAAAATTAAATCGGTGTTGTAACGAATTACATCATCTAACATGATTACATAATGTTTATCGCCATGAGAAGGTAATTTAATGAATCGGGAAATCACACGCGAAGGAATTTCGATCAAGGCATATTTATGTTTTTTCTTATCTACAACTGATTCTAATTTCAAATACAAATAACTCGCTTTATCCTTCATGTAAGGAAAAGGCTTTGTATCATCAGTCATGATCGGAAATAAAGTTGGCATGACTTCTTTTACAAAATAATCGTGGACATATTGTTCTTGTTCTGCAGTTAAATGTTTTTCATTGATAATGTAAACACCTTTCTCAGCCAGCTCTTTCAATAATTCCTGATAGATCTCTTCAAATTTATTTTGTTGCTCAATTACTTTGCGCTGCAAACGTGTTAAAAGTTCTTGGGGATCTTCACCATAAATATCCATGGCCTTTTTACCAAGTTTCGCCAATCGCCGTACAGTTGCCACACGCACACGATAAAATTCATCACGGTTGTTGCTAAAAATGCCAAGAAATTTTAATCGCTCAATTAGTGGTGTCGATCTATCCTCTGCTTCTTGAAGTACGCGTTCGTTAAAAGAGAGCCAGCTTATTTCGCGGTTAATATAGGGCGTTTTTTTCTTCTTCATTTATTAAACTCCTTAGGAAATTGTTGGATATTTATTTTACCTTTTTTTGTATGAATATCCTTCCAGCTTTTAATATCAAATTGAATTGAAATAATTCCACATGTTGGAATATTATCAAAATCCAATCCATCATTTAATTCATTTACCAAATTGGTGATTCCGGGATTATGTCCAAACATCATCACATACTCCAACGAATTCTCAATTTGAGAAATTATTTCCTTAAATGTTTTTACATTGCATTCGTAAATTTTTGGGTCAACCTTTATTTCGTTTGCAGGATAATTAAAACTGCGAGCAAAAATAAGAGCGGTACTTAAAGCCCGTGTTGCATCACTTGAAATAAGTTTTTTCGGGATTTCATGATTTTTGAAAAACCATTCACTTAAAATATACGCATCTCTATATCCTCTTTCACTTAATGGTCTGTCAATATCCTTTAACCATTCTTCACCCCATTCGCTCTTGGCATGTCTGACTAAAATTAACTGTTTCATGGATTAATATTTTTAATTTGAAAGCTATTTTAAATGTTTATAAATATGCGAATTTGTATGTTATAAAAATTATAAATTTACATACAAGCAGGGCTTAATTATGAGCAACAAATCAACAATAAAGTGTCCAAACTGTAGCCATGAGTTTGAAGCAACTGATGCCTTTAGAGATGAAGTGCAAAAGGATTTGAATTTAAAGGCCAAGGAATGGCAAACTAAAAAGGAAGAAGAATTTCGAAAAAAGGAGGAAGCTTTTCAACAACAGTTATCTGAGTCCCTTATAAAACAAAAATCAACTCTTGAAGAATCTATTAGAAAGTCTATTTCAAATGATTTCGAAAACAAATTAAAATTACTAAGTGATGCCAATATTGAAAATGAAGAAAAATTAAAAACGGCCCGACAAAAAGAATTAGAATTTCTAAAAAAAGAACAGGAGCTTAAAAATAAAGAAGCTGAATTAGAGATCTCTCTTCAAAAGAAATTAAATGAAGAACGCGGCACCATTACTGAAACCATTAAAAAAACAAGAACAAGAAAAAAATAGTTTAAAAATAAAGGAACTCGAAAAAACAATTAGACGATTCTAAAAAATTAGCGGAAGAAATGCAACGCAAGGCCGAACAAGGCAGCATGCAATTGCAGGGAGAAGTGTTGGAATTAGCTTTAGAAGAACTTTTAAAAAATACTTTTCCTTTTGATGAAATAGAAGAAGTTGGCAAAGGTGTAAAAGGTGCAGATTGTATTCAGCATGTGCGTAATGCTTTAGCTCAGCCTTGCGGTAAAATAATTTATGAAAGTAAACGAACAAAGGCTTTTACAAATGAATGGATTGATAAGTTGAAAAGTGATATGCGCGCTACACAAGCGGATATTGCGGTAATTGTTACAGAAGTGCTTCCAAAAGACATGGATCATTTTGGAATGAAAGATGGTGTTTGGATTTGCAGATTTGTTGATTTGAAAGCGTTAGCTTTTTTGTTACGAGATAGTTTAATTAAAATTCATAGTGCCTTAGCTACTCAAGATAACAAAGGCGACAAAATGCAATTACTTTATAATTATTTAACCGGTAATGAATTTAAACAACAGATTGAAGCTATTGTAGAAGGCTTTGTTTTTTTAAGAGAGAGTTTAATAAAAGAAAAATTGCAGATGGAAAAAATCTGGAAAGAACGCGAAAAACAATTAGATAAAGTATTACTCAATACCACTCATTTTTATGGTTCCGTGAAAGGGATTGCCGGTAATGCGGTTGGTGATATAAAATTATTGGAATGAGAGGTAGAAACCGCAGAGAACACGGAGAAATTTTCGAGACTTCCAATAGACTAGATCTTTATAAGTAACATGAGCTTCGGGGTTTTGCCTCTCTAAAATCACTCTTCCCTTTTATCATTATTTCCAAGTAAAGCGTTTAATATACTTGTAGTAATAGATAAAATAAAACTAAATACGAGTGCCCACCAAAAACTTTTTACTTCAAAACCATCAATCAATTTATCTGTCATGATAATAATGACACCGTTAATTACAATTAAAAATAATCCGAGTGTAACCAATGTAATTGGTATCGTTAAAATAGTTAAGATAGGTTTTACAATGCTATTCATGAATGCTAATAAAACTGCAACCAATAATGCTGTTGTAAAAGAATCTACATGAATGCCGGGTAACAAATGGGCTGCAATTAAAACCGCGATTGCAGAAACAATAATATTAATGATAAAATTCAAAATCAGGTTTTTTGTTTTTTCTTTTTTGCAGCCGGAAATAAAATGTTGTTTAAAATCAAGCGGTAGCCTGGCGAATTTGGGTGCAGACTTAAATCTGTTGGTGGCTCTTCAACACGGTGTTCGTAATCTTCAGGATCGTGGCCTCCATAAAATGTCCAGGTGCCTTTGCCATGTTCACCATGAATATATTTTGCTTCACCAAATGCTTTGCTCTCTCCCATTATCAAGACATTCTTTTTCACATATTTTTTATCGAACGCAACTGTTTGTCCCCAAAACCCTTTAATAATATTTGTATGATTTTGACACAACATACTTGGAATAGGATCCCACTTCGCCGAAAAATCGAATAATGTAAATACATCTGTTTTTTCGGTCATACCAAATTGTTTGCGTGTATGATATGTATCAATAGTTGAATATTCATAATATAACGGATCCATAAATAACTTATAATTTTCAAATGCAAATTCTTTGGTAAAATCAAGTTTACTGTTTGCGTTTTTATCAGCAGGATCATGATCGTACATGCTTTCACAAATATCAACACCTTCAGCAGCTAAAGCAATATCGTAACTATCAGAAGCACTACACATGGCAAATAAAAAGCCACCACTAAAAACAAATTCTTTTATTTTTTTTGCAGAATTTAATTTCATCTGCGAAACTTTTGCGAAACCCAATTTTTTTGCGAGTGCTTCATTTTGTTTCACATCATTTTGATACCAGGCAGCACCGGCAAATGAGCCATAAAACTTTCCATACTGTCCTGTAAAATCTTCATGGTGTAAATGCAGCCAATCGTAATCTTTTAATTTATCTAAATATAATTCTTCATCGTAAACAACTTCGTATGGAATTTCGGCATATTTTAAAACCAGGGTAACTGCATCATCCCAGGGTTGTTTACCGGGTGGGGAGTATACGGCAATCTTTGGTGCTTTTTCTAATTTAATAGCATCCTGGTTTAATTCAGGATTTGCGATCTCCGCCAATAGATTTGAAGCGGCGGCATCTCCAATAACTTCATATGTAATGCCGCGAATATCACATTCCTTCGTAATTGTTTTTGAAGATGGAATTAAAAAACTTCCACCTCTATAATTTAATAACCAATGGATTTCTAAATTAGCTTGTAGTGCCCAATAAGCAATACCATAAGATTTTAAATGATCTTTTTGCGCATCATCCATTGGTATCAATATAGAGCTACCAAATGAAAATGTAGTAAGAAACAAAAATATATAACAAAGCAAGCGTTTCATAAGCATCTTAAAGGTACAAAGTTTTTGGCTTATTTATAGAGTGATTCATTTTAAAAAAGGTTAAAGTCTTTATTATAGAAAATGAACAAAAATATGCTTGTTTAGTAAACGGATAGCACATAAAGGAAAGTAGAGTAAGAAGTCGCTCTTACAAGGGCACTAAAAGTGTAACACTTTGGTTTATTGAATAAAGAGGCCGCTCCTTACAAAGTAATGGAACAATTACTTGCCTTTAAAGGAATGACTCCATAGGAGTCAACTCTTATTAAAATCTTAACTGAGGATAATTAAATCCATCGGGGTGACCTCTTACAAATTAAATTAGTAATTCTATAAATCATAGCAAGGATTAACTCAAGGGCAAGATACCTTCGTGTTTAAAAATGCCTAACACATATTCTCAAATATTTATTCAAATCGTTTTTACTGTTAAAGGTCGAGAAAATCTCATTCATGAAAACAATCGTGATGAATTGGAAAAATTTATAACCGGAATAATTAATAATAGAGGTCAAAAGCTTTTAGCCATATTTTGTATGCCCGATCATACTCATATTTTGGTGGGATTAAAACCAAATATTTCTATATCTGATCTTGTAAGAGATGTAAAATCTGGTTCATCGCAATTTATTAATGAACAAAATTGGATCAAAGGAAAGTTCAGGTGGCAAGAGGGCTTGGGGCATTTTCATATAGCATTCGTCAAATGCACACGGTAATTAATTATATTTTGAATCAAAAAGAACATCATGAAAAAAAATCCTTTCGTACCGAATATCTTGTTTTTTTAAAAGAATTTGAAATAAATTATGACGAAAAATATTTATTTGAATTTATAGAATAAGAGGCCGCTCCTATGGAGCTTGAAAATTTATCTTGCTTATGTTTTAAGTACGAGTTGGCTCTTATGGAGCAATAAATAATAGGGCAACTACCCTGTCTTTTTATTTAAAAATTACTCCATAGGAGTCAACTCTTACTTAAAATCTTAGCCTGGGATAATTGAACCCCATCGGGGTGACCTCTTACAATTAATAAAAGTTCTTCCTTAAGACAATAAAAAAGCGTCCCGTATATGAGACGTCTTTTATTTTATATTTTAAAATTACGCTTTTAAAAAACCTAAAATCTTTTCTACACTAACTTTTGCATCACCATAAAGCATTTCTGAATTCGGTTTGTAAAACAAAGGATTGTCTTCACCTGAGTAGCCCGCAGACATAGAACGTTTCATGATGATTACTTTTTCTGCTTTCCAGGCTTCAATTACAGGCATACCATAAATTGAACATCCGGGATCGTCTTGCGCGCTTGGGTTTACCACATCGTTTGCACCAATAACCATTACAACATCTGTGTCTGGTAAATCAGGATTAATTTCATCCATCTCCATAACAATATCGTAAGGTACATTTGCTTCAGCTAATAATACATTCATGTGTCCCGGTAAACGTCCGGCTACAGGATGAATGGCGAATCTAACTTTTTTACCGGCCTTTTGTAATGTTTGCACCATATCAAAAATCGGATACTGTGCTTTTGCAACAGCCATTCCGTAACCCGGAACAATTACAACAGATTTTGCTTCTTTTAATAAAGTAGCAACCTCCTCGTGATTCAATGCTGTTACTTCTCCTTCCATTGCTTTTTTCTCACCTGTTCTAGTTCCCAAACTTGCGCTTGCAAATATTACTGAGAAGAAAGAACGATTCATAGCCTCACACATATGCATTGAAAGTATGGCACCCGAACTTCCTACCAAAGCACCTGTAACAATTAACAAATCATTACCTAGCATAAAACCTGCCGCTGCCGCTGCCCAACCTGAATAAGAGTTTAGCATAGAAACTACAACCGGCATATCGCCGCCGCCAATTGCCATTACTAAAACAACGCCAATAAAAGAAGCAATGACCATCATGATATCTAAATAAAGCATGCCGCCTGTACCTTCTGCTTTACAGAATAAAACACCACAGGCAACACAAACTAAAAGCAAAATTAAATTCATCATTTGAAGTCCTGCAAAACTCCAAGGTTTAGAAGGAACTTTACCATCTAATTTCCCCCAGGCAATAATAGAACCTGTAAACGTAATTGCTCCAATAAAAATTCCCACAAAAACTTCTACTAAATGGATAGTATGTTCTGAACCTGATAATAATTGTGTAGCAGGATCGAGATAAGAACCAATACCAACTAGCACAGCTGCTAATCCCACAAAACTATGAAGTATTGCAACTAATTGTGGCATTGCAGTCATCTCCACTTTTCTTGCCAGCATAATCCCAATAACTGAGGCAACTGCAATTGCTCCGATAATGTAAACTTGGCCTTCTACACCTTGTCCCATTACTGTTGCAATAATCGCTATAATCATTCCGACAATTCCAAAAAGAACGCCACGTTTTGCAGATTCTTGAGAAGATAATCCACTCAAACTTAAAATAAACAGAATACTTGCAAATAAGTATGCGGCTGTTTGTATTTCTTTAATTATAAACATAAATTCAATTCTTATTTTTTAAACATTTTCAACATACGGTGTGTAACTACAAATCCGCCGACAATATTAATACTCGCGATTAAAATTGCAACAGAAGCAAGAATGGTCATGATATTTCCTATATCATTTTTAGTCTGTAACAACCCTCCAATAACAATGATACCGCTAATAGCATTGGTAACAGCCATAAGCGGGGTGTGTAAAGCGTGAGATACATTACTGATAACCTGCCAACCAACAAAAATAGCTAACACAAATACAGTGAAGTGCTGAATGAAAGCAGAAGGTGCAAATGCACCAACCATTAATAATAACGCGCCAATAACTGTCATGCTGATAATTGTTGACCTTGCTTTTTTCTTTGCAATTTCTTCATCATTCGCTTTTGTTTCTTCGGCTGTAGGAGCTACTGCTTTTTTAGCGCCACCGGCAGTTGGACTAACAGGAAGAGGTGCAGGTGGCCAATTAATTTTACCATTATAAGTTACCATTGCTCTCGATACAACAGCATCTTCCATATCAATCTTCCATTTTTCTGCCTTACCCATATCATCCAAAAGATGACATAAGTTATTACCATATAATTGTGAAGCTTGAGCCGGTAACTGATTTAATTTCCCAATAATTGTAACGCCGTTATCAGTTGTAAAAACTTCACCATTCTTAGTTAAAACACAATTACCGCCGGTTGATGCTGCTAAATCTACAATTACTGATCCCGGTTTCATAACTGCAACATGATCAGCTAAAATTAATTTCGGTGCTTCTCTTCCCGGTATTTGTGCTGTAGTAATAATAATATCTACTTCTGCTGCTTGTGCTTTAAACAAAGCCATTTCAGCTGCAATAAATTCTTTACTCATTTCTTTTGAGTAACCTGATGCAGTTGCACCATCTTCATTTATTTCTACAGTCAAAAATTGTGCACCCATTGATTCAATTTGTTCAGCAACTTCTTTACGTGTATCAAACGCTCTTACGATTGCGCCTAACGAATTGGCTGCACCAATTGCTGCTAAACCTGCAACACCTGCACCAATCACTAATACCTTTGCAGGCTCTACTTTTCCGGCCGCAGTAATTTGTCCATTTAAAAATCTTCCAAAATGATACGAACCTTCAATTACCGCTCTATATCCTGCAATGTTTGCCATAGAAGACAATACATCCATTTTTTGCGCTCTCGAAATACGAGGGATCGCATCCATTGCGATAGCATTTACTTTTTTATCTGCTAGTTTTTTAAGTAGATCTTGATTTTGCGCAGGCCATAAATAACTTAACAAAACCAATCCTTCCTTCATCAAATTCACTTCTTCAACCGAAGGCTCTTTTACTTTTAATACAATATCTGAATTACCATAAATATCTGCAGCAGTCTTAACTATTTTAGCTCCGGCTTCTTCAAATTCTTTATCGGAAAAATTTGCTTTTACGCCAGCGTTATGCTGAATATAAACTTCAAAGCCTTGTTTTTGTAATCGCTTAACTGTTTTTGGAGTTGCCGCAACTCTTAACTCGTTTGGAAATATTTCCGATGGAATTCCGACTTTCATGTATAGATAATTTTAGGGTAACAAATAACGAAAAAATACAAGAGAAAGTCAAATAAAATCGCTCGCTGTATTGTACTAGCTCTCAAGAGCGTATATTTTATTGATTAAGTCGAGGTTTTTTTCTTTGATTACTTTTCGCTTTAAACTTAATTTAGGCGTTACTTCGCCGCCCTCGATTGTCCACTCGTTTTTTAGAATTTCGCAGCGTTTTAGCTGCTCAAAAGGAGCTAGTGAGTCATTTACTCTTTTAATGTGATCGTTAATAATGTTTTTTAACTCTGGCTGTTGCGACATGGTAGCATTATCTTTCCACTCGATATTATTTTGTTTGCAATATTCTTTAAAATTAATAAAGTTGGGAACAATTAATGCCGATGCAAATTTTTGTCCTTCGCCTACAACCATGGATTGTTCAATAAATCGACATTCTTTTAATTTATTTTCAATTGCTAATGGTGCAATATATTTACCGGCACTTGTTTTAAAGATCTCCTTTTTGCGATCGGTAATTTTTAAAAAACGACCTTCAAATTTCCCAACATCTCCTGTGTGAAACCATCCTTCGGCATCCATCACTTCATCAGTAGCTTCTTTATTTTTGTAATAACCCAACATAATACTTGGGCCTTTTACTAAAATTTCTCCATCTTCTTCCGCAATTTTTACTTCCACATTATTAATTACCGGACCAACACAACCAATGCGAATATTTCCTTTTCCAAAATGATTAACACTAACTACTACACAGGTTTCGGTTAAACCATAACCTTGCAAAACAACAATGTTAGCGCATAAAAATATGCGTTCTAACTTTGGATTTAAAGCCGCACCACCCGATGCCAGGCAAACCAGTTTTCCACCAATAGCACCACGCCATTTACTGTAAATTAATTTATCCGCTATTTTTCGTTGCATTTCATAAAACGGTCCGTTAACTCCATCAGGCTCATATTTTAATGCAAGGCGCACACTCCAATCAAACAATTTTCTTTTAACTCCTGTCAATTTTTCGCCGGCAGCAGATATTTTTTCCCAAACACGTTCGATCAACCTCGGTACGGATACAAAAATTTGAGGTTGAACTTCTTTTAAATTATCGCCAATAGTTTCAAAACCTTCGGCAAAATAAGTAGAGATTCCCTTGTATAAATAAAGTGTAATCAACATCCTTTCGTAAACATGGTTCAACGGTAAAAAGCTCAATGATTTCCACCAACTCGCAAAGGGAGCAAAATCCTGAATACTAATAACATTTTGCACCAGGTTATTATGCGAGATCATTACACCCTTTGGTATACCTGTTGTTCCGGATGTATAAAGAATAGTCAATAAATCATGAGGCGTGATTGTTTTTTTAATAGCGTCTATCTTTTCAATTGGAATATGTTTTCCCGCAGCTTCAATAAAGTCAAAGAAACAAGCAACGCCTTCGAGCTTATTAAAACTGATGACATGCTTAACCCCAGAAATTTCTTTTTCAATCGCCGCAAGTTTTGCGTATACATTCTTGTCATCAATAAAAATTACTTTTACTTCTGCATGATTTAAAATAAATTTAAGGTCATGATTACTTGCGGTCGGGAAAATAGGAACTGTAACAATACCCGTTTGTTGGCAGCCATAATCAACAAAACACCATTCAGGTCGGTTACCTGATATAATGGCCACTTTATCATCTTTATCCAAGCCTAAAGAAAGCAAACCGCTGCTTACCAAATTAGAATAGTGTACAAAGTCATTACTACTGTATTTTTTCCATTGCTTACCTACCTGTCCGGGAGGCAGGTTTACCTTACTACAAAGGAGGTCATCTTTTTGATAAGTACCTTTATGCAATTCTAAAATATCAAATACGCGAGTAATGTTCATCCTAAAATTAAAGTACTAATATAAAATTTTTTGCATTCTAACACAATATATTTGTTTTATCTTTGTGACCATGTTAGTAGTTACCGGAGCTGCAGGATTTATTGCTAGTTGCCTTGTTGGCAAGTTAAATGCTTTGGGGCATAACGATCTTATTTTGGTTGATGACTTTTCGAAGATTGAAAAAGATAAAAATTTTAAAGATAAAAAATTCTCGAAAAAAATAGAGCGCTCGGAATTCATTTCCTGGCTTCAAACAAATGCAACGGATGTAAAATGCGTTTTTCATATTGGCGCCCGAACAGATACAACCGAATTTAATGTTGCCATTTTTAACGAGTTAAATTTAAATTATACTAAAAGTCTCTGGCAAATTTGTAGTGAAAAACAAATTCCATTTATCTACGCCTCTTCCGCAGCAACTTATGGTTTGGGCGAATATGGTTATGATGATGATGAAAGTAAATTGCATTTATTAAAACCATTAAACCCTTATGGAGAAAGTAAAAATGATTTTGATAAATGGGCTATTCAACAAAACCTGCCTACCGGCAAGGCAGGACAGTCACCGCCAAATTGGTATGGTTTAAAGTTTTTTAATGTATACGGACCAAACGAATATCATAAAAGCAGAATGGCTTCGGTTATTTTTCATTCGTTTAATCAAATAAATGCAAGTGGAAAAGTAAAACTGTTTCGTTCTCACAATCCCAAATATAAAGATGGTGGTCAGTTACGCGATTTTGTTTACGTGAAAGATGTTGTTGATGTGATTTTATTTTTGTTCGAGAAAAAACCTTCAAACGGTATTTACAATTTGGGAAGTGGAAAAGCAAGAACCTTTTTAGATTTAGCTTTAGCTACTTTTAATGCACTACATAAAAAACCAGATATTGAATTTATTGATACACCAATTGACATTCGTGACAAGTATCAATATTTTACGGAAGCCAATATGGACAAGCTTCTGAAAGCAGGTTATACTAAAAGCTTTACAAGTTTAGAAGATGGTGTAAACGATTATGTGACAAATTATTTGGTTAAGCACAATTATTGTTGATTTGTTCTCAACTTGATAATTTCTTCGGGATAATCCGTATCATTTATTTTAGAATCTACCCAGGCAATTAAATCAAAGTACTCATTTGCTATCATTTGATAAGGATCTCTAAAAATTTCTTCGAGATGTATTCTTAATTCTTTAAAATGTTGCTTTTTGTTTTCCGTTCTCTTTTTCGAAATTGAAATATTTTTGAAATATCTTAAAAAAGTCATCTCATATTCAAAAGGATAATCAATTAATTTAAAAAATCGTTGTGTTGATTTATATGAGTAAATTAAATAATCGGTATGATTTAATTCGTAGTGAATTATCAAATTACAAATCTTCGCATACCTGAATAAATCTTGCCTCGATTCATCAAAGTCAGAATTAATAATTTCGTTTATACACTTCAGTGCCTTTGTATAATTTTTATTTGCAAAGTTTGTAACAAACATTAAAAAATTAATCGCCGTGAGTTCATGTCCTGGATACTGATCTTTATTGCGTTCAATATTTTGCTCTATAGATTGTAAAAGGATTTCGGCTTTTTCGAACTGACCGGAATAATTATAAAATATAAGATCGTAAACCGTTAACCGTGTGAATATAGTGTTTTGAAGGTCCTGCGTATTAAAACATTTGTCTTCTTTAATTGACCGAATATAATCTATTGTTGCTTTTGCTTTTTTAAGGTTTGCATTAACAGCCGAATACCTTGCTAAAAAACCATACAAGCTAATATAAATCTTAGGATATTCCTCTTTCAAATAATCGTACGAATTAAATAATTCAACGGCATTATTAATCTCAATACCCAACTTTTCATTTTCGTTAATAATGCGAAAACAAATCAACCGGCAATAAGTAGCTAATAATAAAGTCCGTTTACTATTAACTTTTGAAAGATCAGAAATATAAGGGTTGTTTAAAAAACTTTCGAGCAAATGTTTTTTGGAACGATCGTGTACTAAAATATTTTGATTAAAATAATATTCGATCTCACCCAAAAGTTGTTGGTATTTATCCAAAACAAATATCTTATTCAAACAATCTTCTTTTTCATTAAAAAGTTGATTGAGTCTTTCTTCTTTTTCGCTTATTGAAATTTTTTCGGCTGAAATAAATCTGATCTCAGTTTCTAATAGGTTTAATAAAGTATAAAATAGTTCTTCACGTTTCGCCTTAAATTTAATGCGCTCCGTTTCTTTATTCGCCAGTTTTGGAAGTCCTTTTTTATAAAGAAGATGTACATCTTTTATGCGTTCAAACGTATTTGCAGAGCTCTTATCATGAATTCTTTTCTGACGAAGGCTTTTTAAAATATGATGAAATAATTGGTTTTTTTCTGAAGCCAAATGTTTTGCAAACGTTTCGTTTTTAAAATGTTCTTTTGCTTCTTCTTCATTATATTCTTCAATTGAATCGAGGTAGGTAAATAGCTTTTTATAGTTTTTTTCGCCTTGTTGCAATGAAGAACCCTGGAGAAAATTTGTTTTTTCTTCAGGACTTAACGACCTTATTATTTCGTGCAAAAGGATACTTGGCTTCATATGTTCAACAAATATTTATGTCAACAAAATAATCCCTTAAAAACATATACTTCTGAAACATTTCATTTATATTTTTTTTGCATACTTCCGTTTCTTCTGTCTTCTTTAAATTCTCAAAAATTTTCTCTTTGCATTTTAAAACAAAAACTCTTTCTTTCATGCTTAATGCTTCCATAAAATCAACCAACAAAGGATTCTTCAAATGTTGCTCCATCTTATCATTCATTTGTTTTACATCGTTTGATATTTCAATAAAAAGTTTATGATATTGTATTAAACGCATTTCTTTATTAATAACACTTTGCTCTTCGTTTGCAATCAAACTCGGTTTTAATCTAATTCTTTTACCTTCCTCAAACACAACTAATTTTTTCTCAATATCAAATACTTTTAATAAAAAACTAAACTGTTCTGTTTCATACAACTCACGTTTTAACGACGTTAGCATTTTTCTGCATTGACGATATTGTGCTTTATCAACTAAGCAACGTAAATTGAGAACCTCATCTTTTATTTGAAAATTGATTTCGCTTTCGGCATAAAAATTTCTAAGGCTTTTTAAAATCAAATAATAAAGTCTCTCTGTATCATATTCGCTATAGTAGCCGCTTCGTTCAAGTTTTTCAATACTTACAGCTTCTTTCTCTACTTCATCAAATAATTTAATTAGCAACTCCACATTTCCGCTTTCGGTAGAAGCTGTCATTTTAAAGAATCGCTTTTCGGCTTTTCCTAAACTGAGAACAAGATCAGATATGTCGTTTAGATCAAACAGGCTGTAAATTTAGTTGTTAAATATGCTTTTGCTATCTATATAATACGTTTTTTTCACTAAATTAGTTTCATAATTTCATTCCTATATGATAAAAACTTTACATCTTTTTATTTTTGCAGCATTCTTCTCTTTCTCATCTTATGCTCAATCAAACCATTGTCAGGCAGCTAAACAATCGCAAGCATTAGCAGCACCACCGTATTATTGTGCCGAAAATATGAGAAGCGATACTTTTGATGTTTTTAAATATTGGATAAATTTAGAAATTGGGGACTTCACTTCAAAATCTATTAAAGGCTATACAAAAATTAAATTTGCACCCAAACAAAACAATAGAACTTTTGTTCGTTTTGATCTTTTAAAATTAGTTGTTGACTCTATCAAAGAAGGTTCTACATTATTAACTTATAATTATAATGACACTGTTATCAAAGTAAATTTTACGGCTCCAAAAAACATAAATGATACTTCTTACTTTTCGATTTACTATCACGGCTTACCGGGAATTGATGTAAGTGGTTGGGGTGGTTTTTATTTTGATAATACCGGAAGTTCGCAGTACGCATACAACCTAGGTGTTGGCTTTGACGCGGCACCACATAATTTTGGTCGCGCCTGGTATCCATGTTTCGATAATTTTGTTGAGCGCGCGCGTTATCAATTTGCAATTACAAGCGATACGGCTCGCAGAGCTTATTGCAATGGTTATTTATTATCGGATATAGTTACATTGCCAAACAGGACTCGCACATGGGTTTTAGATAACGAAATCCCAAGTTATTTAGCGAGTGTTTCACTTGCAATTTATTCTCAAGTAACGTGGACAGTAAATACTTTATCTGGCGTAAAACCAATTATTTTAGCAGCCGCAGCTGCAGATACTACGTTGATGAAAAATGGTTTTGTACACCTCACAAATTGTATTGCAGGATTCGAAAATTATTATGGTCCCTATTTATGGAACCGTTTTGGATATTGCGGGGTGCCATTTAATAGCGGCGCAATGGAACACGCAACAAATATTTCGTATCCAAGAGCTGTTTTCGGAAACATGAATTACGAAGCGGATATTATGGCACACGAATTATCACATCATTGGTGGGGAGATAGAATTACATGTGAAACGCAGGAAGACATGTGGTTAAATGAAGGTATGGCATCTTACAGTGCTTTTTTATTTGACGAATGGCAATATGGAAAAGCAAAATATTTAGTAGATTTTAGAACACAACATGATTATTGTTTAAAGCAATTGCATTTAAATGAAGGTGGATTCAGAGCTATATCAGGTATTCCTGCTAACTTAACTTATGGTGATCACGTTTATAAAAAAGGCTCTGATGTTGCCCACACTTTAAGATCGTATTTGGGTGATACTTTATACTTTAACGCGGTAAAATATGTAATGCAACAAAAAACAGATAAATCAATTAACAGTAATGAGCTAAGAGATTTAATGCAAACATCGAGTGGTAAAAGTTTAACCGACTTTTTTAATAATTGGGTGTTCAATGGTGGCTGGCCTCAGTTTGCCTTAGATTCAGTAAGAATTTTACAGCAGTCTACGGGCAGTTATACTGTTTCTGTTGGCATCAAACAAAAATTATACGGCGCATCTACTTTGTATAATAATGTGCCTTTAGAAATTAGTTTCTTTAAACAAGATTGGAGTAGAATTATTCAAAAAGTAACTTACAGTGGCGCTGCACAACAATACACGCTTGTAATTCCATATATACCGGCGTACACTATTTTAAATTACGATAGTAAAATTGGTGATGCTGTATCTGCCGAAAATAAAACTTTTAAAACTGCGACAACATCTTTGTTTAGTTATGCAAGATTAAGAGTAACTATTACAAATCCAGGTTCCGATTCAAACTTTGTTTATTTGGCGCATAATTTCGTGAAGCCCGATCCTTTTAAAAATAATCCTACAGGTGCTTTGTTATCTGATCAACATTATTGGAAAGTTGGTGGTATTTGGTCGAATGGTTTCGTTGCACAAACACGCTTTAATTACGATGGCTCTAAAACAAACAATGCTAACTATGGTTACTTAGATACGTTGCTTGCAAGAGTGAATGGAGACAGTATTCGATTGTTTTATAGAAAAGATGCCGGAGACGATTGGAAGATGGTAAAAAATTATACTTATTTTTCTTCCGGTCAAAAAACAGGATTTATTGAAATTGATACTTTATTAATGGGCGAATATACATTTGGAAATTTTGGAGATACGACTGATGTGGGCATAAAAGAAAATACCAAATTAAGCAGTAAAGTTGGTTTGTATCCTAATCCTGCTAAACGTTTCGTTAATGTAGATCTGACTGAAATGAATCGTTATTACAATAAGCTTGAAATAATTAATATTGAAGGCAAAGAAGTTTATTCCCTTTCTATTTCCGAAAAAACTGTAAAAATAAATACGGAAAATTTTGCGAAAGGTGTTTACATGGTACAAGTAAAAGATGGAAGCAAACTTATTGGAAATAAAAAACTAATTATTCAATAACACCATTCATTGCTTTAATAAGCGCTTTTGCTTTTAATAAGCATTCTTCATATTCAGCTTCCGGATCACAGAGATGCGTGATGGCGCTGCCAACAGCAAAAGATAAACGTTTGGTTTTTTGATCATAAATAATTGTTCTGATCAAAACAGATAATTTAAAATTATTTTGTTCGTCAATAAAACCAAATGCACCTGAATATTCTTTCCGTTTAAATTGTTCAAATTCATCAATCAATTCCATTGCTCGAATTTTTGGCGCACCTGTCATACTTGGCATTGGAAAAGTTGCTGAAATAATATCATCAAACGAAAGGTCTGATTTTAATTTACACTGAACAGTA
>JABDBZ010000043.1:757-18130 GCA_013288385.1 Bacteroidota bacterium | reverse complement strand
ATAAATATATACAGAGATGTAGCCGGTGATGCAAAATTAAGTTCTCTTTTGCCAAGTCTTGCTTTGAGTTATAGCAGACAGATCAATAGAAGAATGAAGGCATCAGCAGGTTTTCAATATGGCTTAAATTACAGAACTATTGACGCTACTAATTTACGTTGGGGTGCACAGTATCAAAATTATGCATATAATTCGAGCGCGCCAACTGGTGAAAGTGCGGCTAGAAGCTCAGTATTATCAACGGATTTAGGAGTAGGTGCACATTTTAGTTATGCGCAAAGTGAAAAATATATTAGTGCTAAAGATGGAAACAAGTTTGATTGTGGATTTTCTGCTTATCACTTTAGTATCCCAAAAAGTGCATTTATAACTACTAGCGAGAAATTAGAAACGCGTTATGTGTTTTATGCTAATGGTGAATTTTTTATTCCAAATATGAAAATTGCACTTGATCCTAGTTTGATTATTATGAAACAAGGACCAAGCAGCGAATTTTTAGCAGGTTTAATGTTTAAATAAACTGAGAAAAATGAATGTCTTGAGACTTGAGAGAATAACTCAGTAAAAAAATTACTCCACTTAATAATAGACTCTTATTTATATGTTGCATAATTTTTACCTAATTAAAGTTACATTTCCCTTGAGACTGTATGCTTCTCCATTAAAGCCTTTCCCTTCTAGCCGGTATACAAATACGCCGGAGTTAAGTTCATCTCCATTAAAAGTTCCGTCCCAACCAACTTTCTGATCAGTAGTCTCAAAGACTTTTTGTCCCCATCGATTAAATACTTGAAATGTAAGTGTCTCCATACAATATCCATAAACCTTTAATGTTTCATTTTCAGGGTTATCATGTCCGTTTGGCGAGAAAGCATTTGGCACAAACATTTGCCCACAATCATTAATCACAATTACATTTATAGTATCATTAGAAGCACAACCACCACTATAATATCCGGTTAAAATATACTGAGTAGTTTGATGTGGACAAACTGTTGTTTTATTACCTGTTAAATTACTGATCATATATGGAGGACTCCAAGTGTACCAAGATGCACCACTAGCTGTTAAGTTCACACACATACCAAACCGAATAGTTGTATCGCTGGCTGTCATACCAGGCGGAATAATGATAGTATTAGGTACATCAACTACATGAACAAAATGATATGTTTGTGTATTAACTGCCGGCCCATATTGATTTTTCGCCTCTAAAAAAACATTCCAAGGACCTGGCAAATTATAGCAGACTGTTGGGGCTTGCAAAATTGAAATCGAAGGAGAACCACCTGGGAATAGCCATTTAACATCCTGTGGTCCACCCGCATCAGTTGTATTCGTATAAGTAATACATTGTTTGGTACAAATAGTATCATTTTCGACAGTTGTTGTAAAAGTAACAGCTGTAACTTGCCTGCAATCCACAATCCTTACGCTCACAGTATCTTCTCTAAAGCAACCATTGATCAAGTTTCCACCTCCATTGCCATTGAATCCTGATCGGAGTGTGTATGTTATAACGGCAGGGAGTTTTTCCCATGGCTGTATAATTGGACATGCATCAGAAGTTGGTGTAATAATAGAGCCTTCATTCATGAGTGAGTTAGATGGTGAAGAGTAAGAATACCATGTATACGTAGGGACTACGCCGGCTTGTAAGGTTCCATTCTGATTGACAGCACATAGGGTTAATGTATTTGAATAACTGGGGATATCTCCTACAAAACATACCGAGTTGGTTGGAACCCCATTAATAGTAGGTATTTGAGCCGCTGAAATTGGTTGCGGAATGATTGTAGAAGCTACTAATCTTTGCTCTGTTACACAATTTCTAAAGTCTTTCATTTCCACTGAATATGTAGCACTTACAGATGGGCAAGCAATGACGACGGGAGCCGCAGTATTATCTATACTTCCTGGAACTGAATTGGGAGTGGTCCAGCTATATGTGTAGGGCGTTGGTAGAGTAGTATTAGTATTGATGACCGTAAAGTTAAAACAACCTCCCAAACAGGCTATAGGCATTGGTGGCTGAACATTAATTGTAGACTGAGGAACGACAGTTACTGTTATTACAAAGCTACCTGAACAAACAGAGGTAAAGCCTGTAACAGTATATTCCGTAGTAGTTTGCGGACGAGCAATAGTTGAGTGACCTATACAACTAGTTAAAAAACCACCAACACATGGTGCCCAATTATAAGTAGAACCTCCAAACCCATATAAATAAACAGGTTTCGAAAACTTAGGCGCATTATTAGCAATACAAGTTGTAAACTCAGATTGAGATGCTGTAATATTTAACGCCGCCATCGTGTTAATTGTTACTGCACTCATTGTTGGACAAGCAAATGCTGTGGAAGACGCAACCACAGTATATATACCGGCACCCATAGAGATGGAAGGTTGATTTATAGCCATACTAAATGTAGTTCCTGTCCAAGTATAACTCATGGCACCTGAAGCAGTAATAGTTGATGTATAACCTGCGCATACCGCAAATGCTGTAGCATTTATTAATAAAGGTGGTCCTGGAATTATTGCAACTGTATATTGAGCAGTTCCTGTACAACCAACGGATTCCCCTAAAACAGAATAAACGGTAGTAACAGTAGGAGAAGCATTTACAGGCGTCCCCACACTGCTGCTTAAAGAGGCAAAGGGCGTCCACGTATAGTTATTGGCACCAGAGGCAGAAAGTGCAACTGTTTGACCAACACATATTGTTGCCGGATTTGGTGCTAAAGTTAAAGTTATTGGGATATTTTGTACTGTAATATTTACGGTTTGTGTCCCGGTACAACCACCATTTTCACCCGTGACTGTATAAACGCCGGATCCAGTTGGGGTATCTGTCAATACTGCACCTGTAGGTGTAGCAGCACTGTTTGGTATTGTCCATGTATAATTATTTGCACCACTTGCCGTCAGTGATATTGTTCCCGTAGGACAAACCGTTAACCCACCAACCGGTGTAATAGTTACAGAGAGCGGTATATTAGTATAAGTTACCTGAACAATATTTGTATTACTCACACAAGCACCTTGTGTACCTTGAACTATATAATTAACAACAGAAGGTGTTGGACAAGTAACAACAACAGAGTTATTATTACTAATCACCGGATTAGCAGTGCTGGTAGTCCACCACGTATATGTTGTTGCCCCACCTGCCGTTAATGTAGCATTACTTGTGGGACAAACAGTTTGTGGAGGTGATGCAGCAATTGGTAAAGAAATATTAACTGTCACAACTGAAATTGCAGTTGCAGTAGGAATTCCACCAGGTAATGTACTGCCCAATAAAACAACTGTATATATACCTGCCGAAGGAAAAGAAACTGTAGTAGGAATACTTGTAGAAGGTGTAAAAACAACGGTTGGCGGTAAGGAAGTCCAAGTATAGCCTGTAACACCTACAGCAGGGTTAGCTGGAGTAGCGATAACAGTTTGAGCTGGACAAGGAATATTCTGATTCATACTGATAGTCATAGTAGATAATTGAATATCATCTACAGCAATCCCAGGATCAGCACCTGCATTATCATTATTTCTCCAATGAAAACCAATTTTTACATTAGGATCATTATTTGCCGAAGGAGGTAATCCAAAAGCTAAGAAGGTCCATACATTACTTCCTGCACAAGTAGCCCCCGGAGGAATTGTACCTACATAAGTCCAAACACCTGCTGAAAAAACTTCAACATCACAAAAATCGCTACCTGGTATTCCTTGCGCCAAATAAGAAAAACTTAATTGAATATTTTGTTGACCTACACAACTAATTGAAGGTGACTCTGCTCTCTTGTTTGTAGCTGAAGCAGCAGTACCTAAGGGCACATAAGCCGCCCCAATATCAAAAAAAGGTGAAGGATTATTTGTGTTTCCACTAATATGGAGAGTACGATTATTTCCACCACCACAACCATTATTTCCGCAAGTACCAATAGGCTCACCTTGTTCAGTAGCACTAATAAACCATTCATTTGCATCTGCACCATTAGGAAAAGGAGTAATAGAAGAAGTAACAAGCCAAGGACTAGGGCCATTTGTAGCAGTAGCTATAGTTCCATTTGCCAATTGGGCTGCACTACAACCAACCCCAAAGTTTTCTGTCCAAAACACTTGAGATTTACCACTAAAGGCAATAAAATTTAAGAAAACAAACAGTGAGTAAATAACTTTCTTCATATATCTTATTAGTTACATCTAAACAATTGACAATTAAAATTTTACCCTAGTTGAAAGAAAGCTCTTTCAATCCATAAATTTAGTTAATTTTTCAATACACTCCAAATCATTTCACTAATCGAAATGTATGATTTACTAATCCATAAATAGGCTTAGTCATAAAATTAAATAGAAATTGTTAATTTATTTCTCAGAAAACCTATGATTTTTAAACGTTCTATTGTTAAAAGCTAAAATTTTAGCTAATAGATTGAAATTTCTTTAACTCAAGGTTATTCCCATCAAACACGGCATAATGACTGCTCGTTAACCATTGACCGAGATTGATATATTTGGATTCAGCATTAACTGGGAGGTCTAGTGCAAGATGGCGATGCCCAAATATATAATAATTTACCTGATGATTTTTACTGTATTCTTTACAGTAGGACAATAACCATTCTTTATCTTCCCCTAAAAAAAATTCATCAGAGGAACCTGTTGCTAAACGACTTTTAATACTGGCAAATCTTGCAATATAAAATGCTAAATTCGGATGTAAGCGTGTATATAACCATTGACAAACTTTGCTTGTGAAAATCATTTTTAGAAACTTATAACCTTTGTCACCAGGACCTAAGCCATCACCATGACCTATGTAAAAAATTTTATTATTAAAAGTACGGGTAATTGGTTCATGATAAACAGGTACATTTAATTCTTTGGTGAAATAATCCTTCATCCAAAGATCATGATTACCGGTAAAAAAATTCACTTTTATTCCCGAATCGGTTAACTCAGCTATTTTACCTAACAAACGAACATATCCTTTGGGAACTGTATATTTATATTCGAACCAAAAATCAAAAATATCTCCAACTAAAAAAACTTCTTCGGCATCTTTTTTTATAAAATCGAGCCATTCACAAATTTTTTTTTCTCTTGCTAAACTTTTATTATCGCCAGGCATCCCAAGATGAAAATCGGAAGCAAAATATATTTTCTTATTTGGATTCAATTTTATTGAAAATTATTTTTCAAAAATTCTTTTGGTTTTAATTTATGAATATTAAATGTGAAACGAATGGTGTTTACGAATGAAATATTATTCAAAGTTAATGTTTCTTTAATATCCCTACTATAGAATAATGGTAAATACACATCAATAATATCTTCCCATAATGTCATGTTGAAACCGGCATCCCAAAGCACTTGTTGTTTGTTGAGAGAGTTTTTACCTGCGGTACCAATATCAGCAAAAACTTTTAAAGGTAATTTCCAGATTTTTGGAGATTTTAAATTCGTGGTCAATAAATAAGTTCCGCTTTGCCCTAGTGGTGTCCATACTTTAAAAGCGCCATCAACATCGGCAAACTGACTATAAGCAAAACCATTGTATTGATTTCTTCCTACAAAATTTGATTCATACAAATAATCTTGATTACCAGTAAAACCACTTAAACGGAATCTATATGGTCCTTTTTGGTCATCATTACCTTGCAAGAAAGTTCCTGCAAAAATTCTTAGTTCAATATTTTTTGTTTTTGAAATTGTAAAATTTTCTTTGAAAGTAAGGCCAGCTTTTGCCATTATACCATCCGTTTGCAAATTGGCATTCAGGCTAAATGGATTAATAATTCGTTTATCAGACCAGTTATAATTTACTGAAGTGATAGCCGTATAATTTTGTTGTTTATAATAGTAAATAGTTTGATCAACTGTACTTGTTTCATAATTTAATTGTTGTGTATAAAGCATATTATAAGCAATAGAAATAATATGTTTAGCATGACTATTTTTGTTTTTATTTTGAAATTCGAAACTTAATGAAGGTTTTAATTTAATATAATTCAAAAAATAATCAGATCCATTTACACCCAAATTATTCTTACTATAGCTATCGTTCGCAAAACTCTTTGCATAAGCACCAAGTGTAATTTTCCTGAATACTTTTTTTGGAAAAATATTAAAATTGAGATCGCCAAAACCAGTTAATGTTTTGCTTTGAAATGCATACATGGGAGCAAAATTAAAGTCTATTTTTTTTTCGTATAAACTATAATTATGAATAGAAGCGCCAAGCATAAACCCATTATATAAATTGAATCCTAAAATTGGTAAATAATTTAATTGTGTTTTTGTTGGATCCGGAAATTTGCTGAGAAAATTAAGTTGCAGCGGTCTCGCTTTTTTAAAAATCCCTTTTGTTCTACAATAATTATTTCTTCTATTGACATCAGGCATGAGATCTAATCCATCAATTTTAAAATAATCAACATCGCTTGGAGGAAAATCAAGAATACGCGTTGAGTCCGAACCATTAAACCAGGTAAATCCAACTTGTTTACCATCTTTAAAACCATATAAATTAAATGGGATTGGTGTCTTGGTTTTATTTTTTACTTTAATTTCATAGCTCCCATCTTTATTACGCTTCACTCTTTTTATTTTATAATCTATTTTTTGATTAGAAGTGAGGAGGTATTTAGCAAACCAACTCAGATCATTACCACTAAAGTATTGTAAAGTTTGCAAAAGATCTTTTGGCTGAGGATGTTTGAACTTAAAATTTTCATAATAAAACTGCATCGCTTTTTTAAAAGATTCATCACCCATATAATCTCTTAAATAATCCAACACAACAGCCATTTTACTATAAATAATTGCGCCATAATTAAATTCGGAAAGGTCTTGTGATTTAGTATCAATTGGTTGATCGATATTAGATTTTGCGGAAAGAAAATAATTCATTTCTTTTTCACGCCAATATGGAATTTTATTTACTCCTAAGAACTTTCGATTAGTGTCTAGTCCGAAAAGATGACTTATTTTTTTTTCTGGATATTTGGCGCGTAAATAATTTAGTTCGTAAAATGAATTTACACCTTCATCCATTGCCGGATAATCTCTTTCATTACTTCCCAAAATGCCATAGAACCAATTATGACCAACTTCGTGTGCAATGGTAACATCTAGTTCTAATTTAGAATTTATTTCACCAATAACGGTAATGTTTGGATACTCCATTCCACCACCGGCCATAAGCACGCCATCAATGGCCGACACATTATTATAAGGATAATCACCAACTAAAAAAGAATAAAATATAGTTGATTCATTAATATAATCAAGAGCATCTTTCCATAAATAAAATTGCTTATTAGTAAAGTATGCCCAGGTATCTACAGTTCTATTTGTATTTGGTAATTGAATTTGATCATGCAAAACATTAAAGCGTTTATCCGCAAACCAGGCAAAATCATGCACACGAAATTGTTTAAATTTTACCGTTTTAAATTTTGGACTTGACGGTGGAAAAGACATATCGGTATTTGTGAATTTTCCTTTATCAATAATTTCTAACGCATCTGCCACTTTGTTATTTAAAAAATCTTCTTCCTCCTCTGCTTCAATTCTATCGCCTGTTGCAGCCAGAACATAGTTTTTCGGTAGGGTGATAGATACATCAAAAGATCCAAACTCACTATAAAATTCACCTTGGTCTAAATATGGCATTTGATGCCATCCCTCTAAATCATAAACCGCAGGTTTTGGATACCATTGTGTTATAAAATAAGCTTGCTCATTATGTCCTAATCTCGAAAATTTTGCATCCGGTATTTTTACATAAAAAGGTGTTGTAATTTTTAAAGTGTCTAGCGAACGTAATGGTTCATTCAAAATAATTTTACAGATATCAGGATTTTCTTTGTCATATTCTATTTTTACTTCCTTACCATTTGCCTTAAAATTCAGACTATCTATGTAACCTCTTTCATCTTCAGTTGAAAAATAGAGTTCGGTTCTATTGAGGAGTAGCAATTGTTTTGCAAGAGCTGTTTCATTATTTTTATATGCATTAGGCCATAAATGAAAATAAATAAAATCGATTGAATTACTGGCGTTATTGATGTATTGAATTTCTTCAAAAGCTTTGATGGAATGGTTTACGTCATTTAATTTTACATCTATTTTGTAATTTACTTCCTGTTGAAAATACGTTTGCTGAGAAAACAAATTTGTGCAAATAGCAAAAATCGCTACAAACCATGTGTAGCGATCATTTAATTTTTTATTTATTTTTTTTTGAAAATATAACAATCCAAATAATTTAGTTACTACATTTCAGTGCTTTGGCTTCCACCAGTCTTTTCAACTTTTTTTCCTGCTAAAGTAGATTCAATTGCTTTTTCAAGATCACTCCCTCTTAAATTTTTTGCAACTATTTTACCTTCTTTATCTAATAAAACAGCAAAAGGAATGCCTTGGACATTATATAATTTAGCTGCCGCACATTCCCAATATTTTAAATCGCTTACTTGCGGCCAGGTAATTCCATCCACTTTAATTGCCTCAACCCATTTGTCTTTGCTTTGATCCAACGACACACCATAGATTTCAAAACCTTTGTCTTTATATTTTGCATAAGCTTTTTTCACATTTGGCATTTCAGCACGACAAGGTTTACACCAACTCGCCCAAAAATCAATTAAAACTACTTTTCCTCTGAATGATTTTAAAGAAAGATCTTTTCCATCCACATCCGGTAAATTAATCTCAGGCGCTTCTTGTCCTGGAGCCAAAGCCAAAGACTTTGTAACTACGTCGTGAAACATTAATATGTTTTGATTGTTTGGATATTTTTTGATTAGATTTTTATCTAATTCAACAAACAAATCAAAATATTTATCAGGGTTTAAACTTTGAATTGCCATTACACTTGAATACATATTTGTGTTTTGTTTTATTTTTGCAGCCATATTTGCATTCGCAATATCAAGCAATGCCATATATGGTACCTCTAAAGTTTTACTTAGGGAGTCGCCACGTTTTGCAGCTAAATCAGGATTTGTTTGTTGTAATTTATCCAAACCTAACATACCGGCCAAATTTTGAAAAACACTGGTTAATGAATCCAAACGAACTCTATCTTTTTTTGAAAGATCGTTAAACTCTATGAACAATTTTGTTTCGGGACTTCCTTCAACTTTATAAGTATTTCCAAGATCAGCAATGTTTCCGTTCACTGTAACTTTGTCAGCTGAATCAAGAACCAACATCGCGAAATTTTGTTCATTTACTTTAATGCGATACAAACCAATTTTAGGATCATAGTTTGTAAATTCAAAATCACCTTTGTCGTTTATTTGTGTACTATCAACAAGTACAGGTTTTTGCCCGGCCAGTTTTTCTAAATAAATAGTTTCACCTTTACTGTTTGTGAAATTTCCTTTTAACTGAAATGCACTATTTCTCTTTTCATTTTCGCATGAAGTAAGAGCAATAAGTAAGGAAGCAGCAATTATTAATTTTTGCATATTTTTATTTTTTATCTAATGTTTGTTTTACCAATTGATTTAATAGTTTAGGATCGGCTTTCCCTTTTGATGCCTTCATAACTTCACCCACAAATAAACCCAACAACCCAATTTTACCTGATTTATATTCGTTTACTTTTTCCGGAAATTTTTCTAAAACACCATCTATAAAACCTTGCAATTCATCTGAATTACTATTTTGAATAAGGTCCAGTTTTTTTGCAATTTCTTCTGCACTTGAATTTGGGCTTGCAATTAACTCAGGAAATAATTTTGTAGAAGCTGCAGTATTGCTCACTTTCCCGTCATCTATCAATTGAATAATTTCAGCGATTTTTTTTGCGCCAACTTCTTTTTTAAATTGTTCTATTGTAATTGCACGTTCATTTAATGATGATGAAATATTGCCCATCAACCAGTTTGCTGCACTTTTGTAGTTTTTTGTATAACTAACTAATTCATTATAATAAAGAGCTTTTTCTTTTAATTCAGTTAACTGAAATGCGTCATATTCACTCAAGCCAAATTCCTTCGTATAACGCTCAAACAATTGAGATGGAAGAGTTGGCATTTTACTTTTTACAGTTTCAATATAACTTTTTGTCACAAATACCGGTTGGATATCCGGCTCGGGGAAATAGCGATAATCATTAGCGTTTTCTTTACTCCTTAATGAGAATGTAGAACCATTAACTGCATCAAAACTTCTTGTTTCAACTGCAATTATTTCCCCTTTTTCGATCAAATCAATTTGACGAATAATTTCAAAATCAATTGCACGTTGAACGTTACGGAAAGAGTTCATATTCTTAACCTCCACTTTTTTTCCAAACTCAGTATCACCTTTTATACGTACAGAAATATTGGCATCACAACGCAAAGAACCTTCTTCCATATTGCCATCACATATCTCCAGATAACGCACTAATTTTCTAACTTCATTTAAGTAAGCATATGCTTCTTCTCCACTTCGTAAATCAGGCTCTGTAACTATTTCTAACAAAGGTGTTCCTGCACGATTCAAATCAATTAAAGTACTGAAAGGATCTACATCATGCATGCTTTTACCGGCATCTTCTTCCATGTGGATGCGGGTTAAGTTTACTCTTTTATATTCGTCTTTTAATTTATAATTAATGTAACCACCATTACAAATTGGTGTTTTATCTTGCGTAATTTGATATCCTTTCGGAAGATCGGCATAAAAATAATTTTTACGAGCAAACTGATTTACTTCACGTATTTCAGCATTTACAGCCAAGCCAAGTTTTACAGCAAATTCAATCGCACTTTTATTCACCATGGGTAAAGTACCAGGGTGTCCCAATGAAATAACACTTACATTCGTGTTTGGTAGCGCGCCATACTCAGCAATATCATTACTATACATCTTTGTTTTGGTTAACAATTGTATATGACATTCTAAGCCAATTACTACTTCATATTTATCGTAAACGCTCATTAATAAAAACGCAAAGATAGCATTATTTGGTATTCTGTATTTGAGTCACTCTCCATTTAATTCCTTAATCTACCTGCTTCAAAATAGTATTTTTTAAAGTAGGGCTCTTCCAGGTCGCTTATCATAACTCCCTTGGAAGTACTTGCATGTACAAATTTATTACCCTTTAAATAAATGCCAACATGGCTTACATCTTTTGATCCAATTTTAAAAAAAACAAAATCGCCTTCTTTTAAATGACTCGTTTTAATTCGTTCACAATCTTTATAAATCAAAGCCGAATTACGTGCTACAGTTTTTCCATAAACTTTTAAATAAAGAGTACCTGTAAAACAACTGCAATCGATTCCATTTTTATCACAACCCGAGTATTTATAGGGTGTTCCGTACCATTCACCAATGAATGTATATAGCTTTTTATTTTTTATTTCTTTTTCAGAAACACCTAATTTCTCCGCAACAATATGTGTTTTTGAAACAGCTGGTTTTATATCTACTTTTTTTGAAACATCTTTATTATGATGGCAGGAAACAAAAAACAGAAGAAAAAAGAGAATAGAATATCTCAAAGAAAAAATATTTTTTCTAACAAGACTGATTACAAAATTCAACTCGAAAAGTATATTCAAAGCCTTATAAAATTATTTGAATAACCTGTTAAAAATCAACTTATTGGTTTTAATTATATACAGTAAGTTGTTAACAAGCCTTTAATTTGTTTGGTTAATTTTATTATTAAAATTATCTTTAAATCTTAGGATTTTTAAATGAAAGATACTACCCTAAACCCTGCTGCTGTGAAGACCAAGATACCTCTGGAAACACTAAAAAAAGCGTACAGTTTAATGTACACAGCTAAAAGCATGACAGAGCTTTATGAGGCCAATAAAGAGGTTACAGCTAAATATGTACATGCAACTAGCCGTGGTCATGAAGCCATTCAAATAGCTCTGGGTACCCAATTATTACCACAAGATTACTTAAGTGCTTATTATAGAGATGACAGTATTTTACTTTCAATTGGCTTACAACCATTTGAATTAATGTTACAATTATTAGCAAAACGCACTGATATTTTTTCCGGTGGCAGAACTTATTATTCGCATCCCAGTTTGAATAGAGAGGATATGCCAAAAATTCCTCATCAATCAAGCGCAACAGGGATGCAGGCTATTCCAACAACAGGAATTGCAATGGGAATTCAGTACAAAGAAAAAATGAAATTGTATCCTGATTTTAAAGGTCTAAATCCGGTTGCTATTTGTTCTTTGGGAGATGCGAGTTGCACGGAAGGTGAAGTATCAGAGGCTTTTCAAATGGCGGTATTAAAAAAATTACCAATACTTTATTTAGTACAAGATAATGAATGGGATATTAGTGCGCATGCAAAAGAAATTCGCGCGCAGGATATCACTGAATTTGCAAAAGGTTTCCATGGTTTAGAAGTACGAACAATTGATGGCACAGATTTTATTTTAAGTTATAATACTGTCCAAGAATGCCTGAGTACAATACGTTCAGAGCGTAGGCCAATGTTGATTCACGCGAAAGTACCATTATTAAATCATCACACAAGTGGCGTAAGAAAAGAGTGGTACAGACATGATTTAGAAGAGAGTGCAAAAAAAGATCCATTGCCGCGCTTAAGAAATCAATTAATTATTGCCGGTGTTGATGCGAATGAAATAAAACAAATGGAAGATGAAGCCCTGGCTTTAGTTGCCGCAGATTACAAAAGAGCTTTAACTGAAGAAGATCCTAAACCAGAAGATTTGGAAACGCATGAATTTGCCCCAACTTCAGTAACAGAAGAAAAAGGTGAACGAAAACCAAATGGCAAAGAACCAACCGTTATGGTTGATAGCGCTTTGTTTGCAATTCGTGAATTAATGAGTAAACATGATGAATGTTTATTATACGGACAAGATGTTGGAGCCCGTTTGGGTGGTGTATTCAGAGAAGCTGCTACATTGGCTCAGCAATTTGGCGATCATCGTGTTTTTAATACACCAATTCAAGAAGCATTTATTGTTGGATCAACTGTTGGTATGAGCGTAGTTGGCTTAAAACCGATTGTTGAAGTTCAATTTGCAGATTATATTTGGCCCGGATTAAATCAATTATTTACAGAAGTAAGCAGGAGTTGTTTTTTAACTAATGGTAAATGGCCAATTAGTATGATTTTACGTGTGCCTATTGGCGCGTATGGCAGTGGTGGGCCATATCATTCAAGTTCAGTTGAAAGTGTTTTAGCAAATATTAGAGGCATAAAAATTGCCTATCCGAGTACAGGAGCTGATTTAAAAGGGTTGATGAAGGCAGCATATCACGATCCAAATCCTGTTGTGATGTTGGAACATAAAGGATTGTATTGGAGCAAAATAAAAGGAACAGAAGACGCCAAAACTATTGAACCTGATGAGGATTATATAATTCCATTTGGTAAGGCTCGACTGGTGCAAGAAGCCAATGAAGAATTAATTACTAAAGGAGAAACATTAACCATTATCACATATGGTATGGGAGTTTATTGGGCAAAAGCAGCAGCAAAAAAATTCGAAAATAAAATTGAAATTGTTGATTTAAGAACATTGATGCCATTGGATGAACGGACTATTTTCAACAGTGCAAAAAAACATAGCAAAGTGATTGTATTAACCGAAGAACCTGTGTTTAACGGGTTTTCACAAGGTATTGCAGCACGTATCTCCGAAAACTGCTTTCAATATTTAGACGCACCGGTTAAAGTAATTGGTTCTAAAAATTTACCGGCTATTCCTTTAAATTCTATTTTAGAAAAAACAATGTTACCAAATGCTGAAAAAGTTGAACAAGCAATTGCTGAATTATTAGCTTATTAATTATAATGAGGCAAAAACTAATTCAACATCTTTTAGTTTTAATTTTATTAGTCCCACTTTTATTTATTAATATTAAAAACAGTCACGATTGGGGAGATGATTTTGCACAGTATATTCATCAGTCGCAAAACATAATTAATGGCATTTCACAAAACAATACTGGTTTTATTTTTAATGAAAATTACTTCATAGGTCCTGTCGCCTACCCTTCCGGATTCCCTTTATTATTAGCCCCTGTAATCAAATTGTTTGGAATTGATATAACGTCTTTAAATATTTATTTATCGCTTTTTTTAGTTTTAAGTTGTTTCATGACTTTTCTTTTTTTGAGAAAATACACGAGTTATTTGACAGCATTAATTACAACTTTAATTATTGCGTATAACCCGATGATGATCGACTTTAAGACTGAAATTTTATCTGACCTTCCTTTTACGTTTTTCTCTCTTCTGACTTTGTATTTGATTACAAAACAAGAAAATGTTTGGCGGACTATTTTAATTGGAGCACTTCTTGCATTTACAGTTCACATCAGAAGCATAGGTTATTTATTGGTTTTCGTTTATTTGATCACTCGCTTATTGTCTATTTCAAAAACCGATGGATACAAATCATTGATTCTTGGCTTAACGACTTTTCTTATTCTTTTTATGGGAATTAAATTTTTATTTCCATACAACTCCAATTATCCAAGTTTATTTGAAGCAGATAATTTTTGGCTAAATGCAAATAATCATATCTCGTATAATTTCGATAAGCTGTATATGTTTTTTCGTTTTTATGAGATAAAAAACTTTTTCTACATTGGTGTCATTGCTTCAAGTTCATTGATAGCATTCAGTTTCATTGGACTAATTAAATTTATTAAAACCGAAAAATTATCACCGATAACGCTTTATGTAATTGGTTACATTTTAATTGTTATCAGTTTTAAATATGGTGATGCCGGATTACGTTTTTTATTTCCTATTCTCGTATTTATATTTTTATTTGCGATTATTGGGGTTAAAACAACTCTAAATTCTCTAGAAATTAAAGCAAAGTGGTTGCCTGTTTTTTGTGGTGTACTAATTTTATATTCATATTCTGAAGAAATTGAAAAAATAACAGCCAATACGAAAACAATTTGTGAAGGTCCATATAAACCCGAATCCATAAAAATGTTTGAATATATAAATGAAAACATTAAACCAAACGATGTGGTTGAATTCGACAAACCCAGGGCTTTAGCGCTATATACGCATGTTCAATCGGTAGCATTAAACCCGTATCAAGAAAACTTAAATATTAAAGAAGAGGTAAAAAAATTTAAGATTAGTTATATTTTAACAAGTGATGTTTTAACTGACAATGAAATTAAATCGTTTTTAAGAACTGATACTTCGTTTTGCAAAATGATTTGTAGCATTAATGAATTTCAATTGTATAAAATCAACTAGAATTTTTAATTCTATTTCATGTTTTTTGAAAACAAAAAAGCCGGTATAAAACCGGCTTTTAATTTCAATCTATTAATTATTAAGCATCTATCTTCGCGTACTTCGCATTTTTCTCAATGAATTCTCTGCGAGGTGGAACCTCATCACCCATTAACATACTAAATACACGATCCGCTTCGGCAGCGCTATCTATGGCAACCTGACGTAAAGTTCTTGTACTTGGGTTCAAAGTTGTTTCCCACAATTGCTCGGCGTTCATCTCACCCAAACCTTTGTAGCGTTGCACACCTACAGAGTCAGTTTTTTCTCCGCCCATTTCTTTCATAGCAATATCACGCTCAACTTCATTCCAGCAATAGCGTTGATCTTTTCCTTTTTTAACTAAGTATAGTGGTGGTGAAGCAATATAAACATGTCCTTTTTCAACCAACTCTTTCATGTGTCTAAAAAAGAACGTTAAGATCAATGTTGTGATATGAGATCCATCTACATCGGCGTCACACATAATAACAATTTTATGATAACGTAATTTCTCCATATTCAAAGCACGATCATCTTCTTTTGTACCACGGAACACACCAAGTGCTGTAAAAATATTTTTTATTTCTTCGTTCTCGTAAATTTTATATTCCAATGCCTTTTCTACATTTAATATTTTTCCACGTAGAGGCAATATAGCTTGAAACTCACGGTTACGGCCTTGCTTAGCAGTACCACCGGCTGAATCACCTTCAACTAAAAACAATTCACATGCATCCGGATCACCACTAGCACAATCAGCCAATTTACCAGGTAAACCAGAACCCGACATTACGCTTTTACGTTGAACCATTTCACGCGCCTTGCGAGCGGCATGACGAGCGGTTGCAGCTAAAATTACTTTATCAACAATTATGCGAGCTTGACGTGGATGTTCTTCCAAATAATTAGAAAGTGCTTCACTTATAGCTTGATCAACAGCTCCAATAGCTTCCGAGTTACCTAATTTCGTTTTAGTTTGACCTTCAAATTGAGGTTCCTGAACTTTAACCGAAATAACTGCAGTTAATCCTTCTCTAAAGTCATCTCCGCTAATCTCAAATTTAACTTTGCTTAATAATCCATTTTTATCAGCATAACTCTTTAAAGTGCGAGTTAAACCTCTTCTGAAGCCCGATAAATGTGTTCCACCTTCATGCGTATTAATATTGTTGACATAACTTTGAATAGTTTCTGTATATGAGTTGTTATATAACATGGCAACTTCTACAGGAATTGTTCCTGAATTATTCTCAATATAAATTGGTTCTTCAATTAATTTTTCTTTGGCTCCGTCAATGTATGTTACAAATTCACGCAAACCACCTTCGCTGTGAAATATTTCAGAAACAAAATTTCCGTTTTCATCTTTCTGACGCTCATCTATCAGTGTAATATTAATTCCTTTATTCAAATAAGACAATTCACGCATCCGATTTGCAAGAGTTGTATAGTTGTATTCACCAACCGTAAAAATGCTCATGTCGGGTGTAAAAGTCTGTATGGTACCACGATCGGTAGCATCACCTGTTTCTTTGGCCGGGTATAATGGTTTACCGCAACTAAATTCCTGTATGGTAATTTTCCCATCACGGTGTACCTCTGTTTTCATATGCGAAGAAAGTGCATTTACACAACTCACTCCCACACCATGCAAACCTCCAGAAACTTTGTAAGTATCTTTATCAAACTTTCCACCGGCGTGCAAAATTGTCATAACAACTTCCAAAGCACTTATTCCTAATTTCGGATGAATACCTGTTGGAATACCCCTTCCATCATCTTTAACACGAATCGAATTGTTCTCCAAAATAGTAACTGTGATATTCTTGCAATGCCCCGCTAAAGCCTCATCAATTGAATTATCAACAACTTCGTATACTAAGTGATGTAGTCCTTTAAAACCAGTATCACCTATGTACATAGATGGTCTTTTTCTAACCGCTTCTAATCCTTCTAATACCTGAATATTATCCGCGCCATAATTCATTTTATCTGTTGTAGTTTCTGACATAAAATCCGTCTTTTTTTAATTTGGTTATTTCCTTTAAATATACTGATTTTTTGCGGTTTTATAGCCACTTTTTAGTGCATATTTTACTAAC
>JABDBZ010000043.1:0-747 GCA_013288385.1 Bacteroidota bacterium | reverse complement strand
AATATCTTTACTAAAAATTACCGTTTTTTAAACCCAATTTATTAATGATTTGGAACCTAATTAGATACCTAGTTTCATTTTCAATTCCTGCTTTTTATAAAAAAATTGAAGGAAAAAATATGGAAAATTTGAATTCGAAAGTACCAATAATTATTGCTATGAATCATCCTAATGCTTTCATGGATCCTGTTTGTATTACCTGGGCATCTTATCCTTTACGAGTAAGATATATGGCCAGAGGTGATGCCTTTAAACCTGGTTTGGTTTCGTTTTTATTAGATCAACTTGGGATTGTACCCATTTTTAGAATGAGTGATGCAGGTAAAGAAGGGATGCAAAAAAATGATGAATCGTATAAAAGAGTAAACAGTTTGTTAAAGAGAAATGCCAAGATCATTATTTTTGCTGAAGGACTATGTATTCAAGAGAGGCGTTTAAGGCCTCTTAAAAAAGGCGTTTCTCGCATGGTTTTTGGCGCATATGAGTATTTAAACAACGCAAACCTTCTTGTAGTACCAATCGGGATAAATTATAGCAGTCCTTCCAGATTTAGAAGTAAAGTATTTTATAACGTTGGGGCCCCTATTAAAGTCAGCGATTTTATTCATTCGTTTAAAGAAAGTCCTGCCAAAACCCATAACCAATTTTTACAATTGCTACAAACCAAAATGAAGAGTTTGATCACGCATATTAAAAATAAAGAAAATGATACTTTGGTTGTACAGTTAGAAGAAATGGTTACTAAAA
>JABDBZ010000042.1 GCA_013288385.1 Bacteroidota bacterium | reverse complement strand
AAAAGCATTTTCATTATTTAAAAAAGAAAAACAATCAAAAATAAAATTAGTGCTCGCTGGTCCAAATTATTGGGGCATGTCAGACACTTACAAACTCATTAAAGATTCTGGAATTGAAGGCGAAGTAATATTTACAAATAGATTAAGTAATAACGATTTGGCCGATGTTTTAGGAAGTGCTCTCGCATTAACTTTTATTCCTTATTATGAAGGTTTCGGTATTCCATTAATAGAAGCAATGCAAGCCGAAGTGCCAATTATAACAAGTAATGTAACCAGTTTACCAGAAATAGCAGGGGATGCAGCTCTTTTAATAAACCCCTTAGATGCTAATGAAATTAAAAATGCAATGATAAAAATCTGGCAGGATGAGATTTTACGAAACGATTTAATTGCAAAAGGAAAAATTCAAAAGGAAAAATTTAGTTGGGAAAAAAGTGCTGATCTTCTTTGGCAATCTATTGAAAAGACAATTGCTTAATACAATTTCTTAATCAGATTTGGTAATTGTTTTAACGCAAAAATTTCTTTCATCTTTTCTTTTGCTTCACCTGCCGGTGATCCAAAATAAGTTTTACCTTCTTCTAAATTTCCTGTTACACCGCTTTGTGCAAAAACAGTAACATTATCAGGTATGTTTGCATTACTTGTAATACCAACTTGTCCCCACACTTTCACATTATTACCAATGGTTGTACAGCCTGCTATACCTACTTGTGCGGCAAATAAACACATCTCACCAATGTGTACATCGTGCCCAACATGAATCAAATTATCTAATACTGTATGTTTTCCAATAATTGTATTTTGAGTTACACCCCTGTCGATTGTGCAATTAGCACCAATTACAACATGATCATGAATAACAACATTACCACAAGAATTTAAAGGTTCAAAATGATCTGTTCTATTTTTGAAATAAAAAGCATCGGAACCCACAACAGCACCGGCATGTATCAATACGTTATTACCAATAATGCAATGGTCGTAAATAATAACGTTAGGGTGGATGGTGCAATTATTACCAATAACAACATTGTTACCAATAAAAACACCTGGCATAATAGTTACGTTTGTTCCTATTTTTGCAGAAGCACTAATATTAGTGCTAGAATAATTCTTTGGTTGAAAATGAAGCGTTAAAGTATTAAAAGCAGTAAAAGGTTCATCATGAATTATTAACGCTTTTCCTTTAGGACATTCAACTTCTTTATTAATAATAATAGTTGTTGCATCACTGTTTAAAGCTACATCGTAATATTTAGGATGATCAACAAAAACAACATCTCCATTTTCAACCCGGTGAATCTCATTAAAACCAGTGATTATATGGTTATCAGATCCAATGAATTTGGATTGAATAAGTTCTGCTATTTCTTTAAGAGAAGTTGGTTTAATACGCATAAAAACTACAAATTAACATCATCTTCAAAAGATGATTCATCAGAACCGTGACCAATATAACCCAAGCGTTTTCCTGTTTTTAAAACAGAACTACTTGCTTTTTCTTGTATTTCTAAAAGACTTACCTGTTTTACATTATCGTATGGAGGGATATAAAGATCAAAGGAAACGGCAAATATCATGAGTTCGTTTACTATATCAATTATGTTTCCTTCGGTAATAGGCGATTCACTATAATTACCATATCTATAATTCAAACTAGTTTTGGTTTCAATAAAGAATCTCATTTCACGATTAACGAAAATTCTTGCAATGAGCGATCCCACATCATTTACACGATTATACTTAAAGGAATCAGAAAGAAAATTGTAAACACTAATAATACCACAGAATGAATTTGATTCATTTTGTTTTACATATCCCGATTTAAAAATCGGATGCGATCTGTCGAATTCAAACACATTAGTATGCATATCAAATTGAAGCATATCGCCGGCAACTTTTACCTGAAAAGATTGTTGATTGAACTCTTTAAAGCCAAGTGTAACCCTTGAATCTACTTGCTTTACATCTTTTGCTAATTCCTCAGCAATCCGTCTGGATGTATCTCTAAGTTGTTCAAAAACCTTTAATGTATTTGCATATACATTTTGTTTCATTACTGATTTCTCTGACAGTAATTTAATAATAGTTTCGCGTTGTTTATTTAAATCTTCACTCATTTTTTAATATGCTCTTGCAAAAACAACTTTTTGAGAACTTGGTTTTCCACTATAAATACAGGTACCTTGTTCTTGTTTGTTGTTTAAAGGAATACATCTAATAGTTGCTTTTGTTTCTTCTTTTATCTTTTCTTCAGTCTCACTTGTTCCATCCCAATGTGCATAAATAAAACCACCTTTTTCATCGAGCAATTTCTTAAATTCTTCATAATTATTTGCATAACTTGTCATTTTAGTTCTTCTTTCAATTGCTTTATCGTACAAGTTTTTTTGAATTGCGTGTAAAAGATCGGCTATATAATTATCTGCTTCTGTAACTTTTATAACTTCTTTTGTAAGCAAATCCCTTCGTGCAATTTCAATTGTACCATTTTCTATGTCTCGCTCTCCAATGGCAATACGAACTGGTATGCCTTTTAATTCGTGTTCGGCAAATTTAAAACCAGGTCTTTGTGTATCTCTATCATCGTATTTTACACTTATCCCTTTTGATTGCAAATCAGCTTTTAATTTCAAAGCATGTTCGCTTACCTTTTTCAATCCTTCTTCACCCTTATAAATCGGTACTATAACTACTTGTACAGGTGCTAATTTTGGTGGAATTACTAATCCATTATTATCACTATGACTCATAATTAATGCGCCCATTAAACGTGTACTTACACCCCAACTGGTTGCCCAAACGTATTCTAATTTACCGTTTTTATCAGCAAATTTTACATCAAAAGCTTTGGCAAAATTCTGACCAAGAAAATGAGATGTACCGGCTTGTAGTGCTTTTCCATCTTGCATCAATGCTTCAATACAATAAGTATCTTCTGCACCGGCAAATCTTTCGTTAATAGACTTTACACCTTTTAAAACAGGTACTGCCATATAATTTTCTACAAAATCTGCGTATACATTCAGCATTTTTTCTGTCTCAATAACGGCCTCTTCCTTTGTTGAATGAGCAGTATGTCCTTCCTGCCACAAAAATTCTGTTGTTCTTAAAAATAAACGGGTTCGCATTTCCCAACGTACAACATTTGCCCATTGATTTATAAGAATAGGCAAATCTCTATAGCTTTGAATCCAAGTTTTATATGTACTCCAAATAATGGCCTCGCTTGTTGGTCGCACAATTAATTCTTCCTCCAATTTAGCATCAGGATCAACAATTAATTTTGTTTTATCATTAGGATTTGTTTTTAAACGGTAATGGGTTACAACTGCACATTCTTTAGCAAAACCTTCAGCATTTTTTTCTTCTGCTTCAAACAGGCTTTTTGGAATAAATAAAGGAAAATAGGCATTTACATGTCCGGTTTCTTTAAACATTTTATCTAAAGTATGTTGCATAATTTCCCATATTGCATATCCATGGGGCTTAATAACCATACAACCTCTCACCGCGCTATGATCAGCAAGATCGGCCTCTACCACAATATCATTGTACCATTTACTATAATCTTTTTCTTGTGGGGTAATAGACTTACTCATACTTTCTTTTTGCAAAAACTGTTTGAATATAACGGCTTAACTTTTTTAAACTTAACTCTTGTTAAAACGTATTAAATTTAAGACAGATTATTGACTGTTTTTTTGTAAATTTACATATAATATCGTGGTTATTCTCCAATATAAAAACTAAATATATGAAAAATTTAATCTTAGTAATATTTTCTCTTTTGTTGATTTTATCTTCATGTAAAACAACACAGATGAATAGCGTTAATGATGACGTATATGCTGATCCGGTTGATCAGAGAAAAATGGCGTTAGCACAAGCTGCCGCGATAAAGAAAAAACAAGCAGATCAAGCTGCAGCTGCAGAAGCAAGTAGGGTGGCACAAAAAGCAAAAGATGATGCAAATCCTTATTACAAAGATCCACAATATAATAATGATGATTATTATGATTACGCATATGCTTCACGTGCCCGTAGATTTCAAACACCTGTTTCAGGAGCCGGTTATTATGATAATTATTATACCAATTCTTATATGTATAATCAAAACCCAAGTTCTTATGGATCGAGTATTTACAGTTCATATAATTGGTGGGATACGCCAGGTATGAATACTGGTTACGGCAATTCAAGCTACATGAATAATGGAATGGGATATAATAATGGTTTCGGTATGAGCTACGGCTCTGGTTATGGAATGGGATATAACAATGGGTTTGGTATGAGCTATGGCTCTGGTTATGGAATGGGATATAATAATGGTTTTGGTATGAGTTATGGGGCGGGATACGGTGGTTATAATCCTTACGGATATAGTAGTTTTGGATATAATCCTTATGGTTACAATACTTATTATCAGCCTTGGGGTATGTATGGTAATTCATACATGAATAATCCATGGGGATATAATCCTTACGGTTATGGTAACAGTTATGGCAATTCTTCCTGGGGTTATTACAATAGCTACGATGTAAATAGTAATTATACTTATGCACCAAGAGAAAGTAGTACAGGTGGTAATAGTACACGGGCAAGCTATGCGGGTATGGCCATACCAAAAGACTTGGATAATAATGATCGTGTTCAATTTATAAACTCAATGGTTGCTAAACAAGATAATACACCAAGATTTACAAATGTTGTTAGAACCAATCCAAACCCAAGTATGACTAACCCAAACGCGGTTGGTGGTAATGGTAATAATTCATTTAATTCAGCAAATGTTTCTAATCCTAATCTAACAAGCGGATCTCAAACAAATTCTAATGGTAATATGGGGGGCAATACAGGCAGACATAATACTACTTTTACTAATTCAAGTCCTGTAGAAACTAACCCTGTTGGTACTAACCCTACTTCTAATACAGGTGTAACTAATACTACAGGTAGACATAGTGGGTTTTGGAGTAATTGGGTTAATAATAATACAACGCAAGTAGATCCTACTACAGAAACAACTACAAACCCACGTTCAAATCAAAATCCAGGAACTGGAACTAGATTTCAAGAGCAAAGCTATAAACCTCAAGAAAATACAAATTCGTTCTACAATCGTTCGTCAGGTAGCAGTAGTTTTGGTACGGGCGGTTTTGGAGGAGGAGGATCAATGGCTGCTCCAAGAGGTGGTGGCGGAGGCGGTGGTAGACCAAGATAAACGTTACTACATTTATGATTAAAAGAATTTTATCTTTAGGCATTTGCTTATTTAGTTTTGTGGTTATTTTATCTCAAAATGATCTCGATGCAATAAGATATTCAAGAACAGGAGTTGGTGGTAGTCCACGCTTTGTTGCAATGGGCGGAGCCTTTGGAGCTTTAGGTGCAGATGTAAGTTGTGCTTCTTATAATCCTGCAGGGTTAGGTGTATTTCGGAAAGGAGAGATGATTTATTCCGGTGGATTAAAATTCACAAACAGTACAAGTAATTTTGAAGGGAAATCAGCCTCAGCGCTCGCAACTAATTTTATTTATTCAAATTTTGGTTTAGCTTATACTACTCCAAGCAATAACGATCCGTCAAAACGAAATACATTTTGTTTTACAAATACGCAATTACAAAACTTTGATAATACAATACAAATTGCTAATGGATCAACACGAAGTAGCATTTCGGGCGACATGGTTAGTCAGGCAAATAAGGCACAATCCTTAAATCAATTAGATCCTTCTTATGAATTAATGGGTTACAATTCTTATTTGTTGGATTATGATTCTGCCGCAGGCAAATTTTTCTCATTCGTTGATCCTAAAAGAAATGTAAACTTGAATAGAACAATTGCAACGACAGGCAGAATGAACGAACTTAATTTTTCATTTGCACAATCAGTAAATGATAAATTTTATTTCGGAATAAGTTTAGGGATTCCAAGAATTAAATATGAATCAACAACTACGCATTCAGAAGCTGATTCAAATGATAGTATGAGAATTACGGTTAATCCCGATAATACGTATTCATCAACATATGTAGATGGGTTACCATTTTTTTATACCGACAAACTGGGCTTTAATTCTTTAACTTATACTGAGCATTTTATTACGCAGGGTTATGGTTTAAACTTGAAATTTGGTGGAATTGTTAGGGTTAATTCTAATTTAAGATTAGGCGGTTATATTCACACTCCAACTATTTTCTATTTAACAGATACATACAATAATAGTATGAGTGTAAGTTTTGATGCTAATCCAACCGTGCCTGTTCAAGTTCAATACCCGGACAATGTAGGGAAATATGATTATAAAATAATAACACCCATGAAATATGGAATTAATGGCGCTTATATTATTAATAAATCGGGTACTGTTTCAATGGATATAGAGAATATAAATTATAGTAAAGCAAGCCTTACGAGTACTACCCCTACCGATTTTGCCGGAGTGGATGCTGTTATTAAAAGTAAATACAAAAGTGCAGTAAACCTCAGATTAGGAGGGGAAGTTGTAAAAGGAAGGGCTATGTTCCGCGCAGGTTATGCACTATACGGTAGCCCATTTGGTGGGTTTTTATCAGGTATGTTTGATAGGCAAACTGTAAGTTTAGGGTTAGGCTTAAGAACTAAGGGTAGTTTTTTCTTTGATTTAGCATGGACAAAAACATTTACATCCGAAAAATATTATATGTACAGTCCATCAACTCCGGTTAAAACCGATTTAAACCTTATGAGTACTTCTTTCATTGCATCAATTGGTTTAAAGTTTCAATAATTTTCGTTTAATTTTTTTATTTACAATATTGCTCGTAGAGCTGGGGTGCCATATTGTTTCCCAAGCTATCAGCTTTTTGAAGATCATCACATGCGCCTTTTTTATCTTTAGCAGCCATTTTTAAAGCAGCTCTATTTACGTAGGCAATTGAATAATCAAATTTTAATTTTATTGAAAAATCAAGATCTTTAATACCTTCAACTATTTGTTTATTTCCACCTTTCGCTAATCCTCTGTAACAATAACTTACGTGGTTCTTTGGATTGAGTTTAATAGCTTCATCTAAATCAACTATAGCATTTGTATAATCGTTAATATTAATTCTTGCAGCTGCTCTTGAAATGTAAGATTCTTCATCACCTGGTTGCCCCTCTATATAAACATTCCAATCTGAAACAGCGCCTTTATAATCTTTTAATTCAAATTTTGTTTGTGCTCTAAGTTTATAAAGCGAATAATCTTTTTTAGCTTCTGGCAAAGCTTTAATAGTTTCATTCAATTCTCTCAAAGCATAAGGATATTCTTTCGCAGCAAAACGAATCTCACATTTCAACTTCATCACTTCATAATATTTCGGATTTATTTCAAGCGCAATTTCGCAAGGTTCTAATGCCTTTTTATAACTTTTACCTACATACATTAGTTTGGCCCTATAATAAAAAAACTCTGCATCATCTATTCTTTCTACTTCTAATGCACCAACAGCGGAATCTAAACATGCTTTACTATCCTGATATTTTTCTAACATAAAATAAGTGATCCCTTTTAGTTTGAGCGTTTCAAAATCATTTGGACCATATTCCTGAGCCTTTGTTAATTCCTTTTCTGCCCCTTTCCAATCTTTCAACTGCATTTTACAATATCCCATTTTTAAGTAGGCTTCAAAATAATCTTTTTTATGTTTTATCGACCTTTTAAAGGCATCAATTGCCGAACGAAAATCTGAAGAATCAATTAGCTTTAATCCCTCCTTATAATAGCTAACATATTTTTCTTCTTTTGCTGCATTAGCCGCGGCAGAATCACCATTTACAAGCATCATGTCATTCTTTGTCTGCGCATGAGTATAAAGGCATAAAATACCACAAAAAAGCACTAAAAATTTCTTATGAAATGCGACCTTCAAATATGTGTTAAATTGGTTTTTAAGTTAGTATTTTTTTCTTATCTTTAACAAAATTAATACAATATGGGTGGAGCAGGTTTTATAATTATTGCAGTATTTATTGTTTTAACATTATTTCTATCCTATGTTACAATTCAACAAGGCTATATTGGTGTAACAACCATCTTCGGAAAATTCAGTAGAATTTTACGTCCCGGACTTAATTTTAAAGTGCCTTTTATTGAAAAAGTTCATAAACGAATCTCTATTCAAAACAGAAGTTCTGAACTTGGATTTCAGGCTGTTACTATTGATCAGGCTACTGTTAACTTTACAGCTATGTTATTATATGCCGTCGTAAATTCTGAAGAAGAGACTATTAAAAATGTTGCCTTTAAATTTGTTGACGATAGAAACTTTATGCAGGCACTTGTTAGATCTATTGAAGGATCGGTAAGAGCTTTTGTTGCTACAAAAAAACAATCAGAAGTATTGTCGTTAAGAAGAGACATTGTTGAAGCTGTGAAAGAACAACTAGATAAATCTCTGGAAGGTTGGGGTTATCATTTAATAGATCTTCAGTTAAACGATATTAATTTCGATGAAGAAGTAATGCGCTCAATGGCTAAAGTTGTGGCGAGTAATAACTTGAAAGCTGCTGCAGAAAACGAGGGCCAAGCTTTATTAATTACCAGAACAAAAGCTGCTGAAGCGGAAGGTAATTTTATTAAAATCAGTGCTTTGGCAGAAAAAGAAGCGTCTAAATTAAAAGGAGAGGGTATTGCTTTATTTCGTCAAGAAGTTGCGAGAGGTATGGCTGGTGCAGCTAAGGAGATGGAAAGCGCTAAACTAGATTCATCATTGATTTTATTTAGCATGTGGACTGAGGCTGTTAAGAATTTTGCACAAGAAGGAAAGGGAAATGTTATTTTTCTTGATGGAAGTGTAGACGGCATGCAAAAAACAATGAAAGATATGATGGCCATGAATTTATTAAACTCTAACAAAAAATAATCATCTAATAAATAACATCAAACACAAAGTTACCATGAAAATTAAAAATTTACTTAATCATTCAATTTTAAGTCTGGCAGTATTGTCAAGCTTAACTGTGATGGCACAGGAAACCAGAAAAATCCAGCCATGTAACACGTATGCAGCTATGGAAGACGTTTTTGCAAAAGACCCTTCTGCTAAGGCCAGATACGAAGCATCTCAAGCTAAAATGTATCAAGAGTATCTTGATTATAATGCAAGTAAACTAGCTAATAAAACTGCTTCTGGTCCTGTTTATACAGTTCCTGTTGTATTTCATATTTTGCATCAAGGTGGCCCTGAAAACATAAGCGACCAAGTTATTATTAACGCTTTATCATATATTAATAAAGATTATGCGCGTGCAAATACTGACGCTAATTCAACTTCACCTCCTTTTGATGCAAGTTATATTGATTCTCAAATACAAATAATGCTTGCTCACAAAGACCCTAATGGAAATTGTACAAATGGTATTGTACATCATCAAACTCCATTAACAAATTGGAATCAAGCAAATAATGCAACTAATTATATTTATACATGGGATCCTACTAAATATATGAATGTATATATAGTTGCGGATATAATTCCAACAGGTACTGTTACAGGTAATGGCATTATTGTAGGTTATACATTTAAACCAGGCACTTGGCCAACAGGTGCTTCTCAAGATGCTATTGTTTATCGTTACGATTTTTTACAAAACGGAACAGATCCAAGATCTTTAACTCATGAAATGGGTCATTGGTTTAATTTATCACATACTTGGGGTAACACAAACAATCCTGGTGTAGCTTGTGGTGATGATGGAATTACTGATACACCGGTAACTTTAGGTGAGTTTGGTAATTGTCCTGCAAGTAACGTAGCAACATGTACTCAAACTAATGCGGCTATGAATGGTTTAAATAACGTTGAAAATATAATGAACTATTCTGGTTGCCCTAAGAACTTTACTACCTTACAAACAAATACAATGCGAGCAGCTTTAGCATCATCAACAAGTGGAAGAAGCAATGTGGTTTCGGCTGCAAACTTGATAGCTGCTGATGTAAATGGAACAGGTATTTGTGCTCCGGTATCTGATTTTATGTCAACTGCTGCAGGTGATTATACTGTATGTTCTGGACAAACAATAGTTACATTTAAAGATTATTCTTATAATGCAGCAGTTACATCTTGGAGTTGGGCTGCTTCAAGTAGTGCTACTATTACAACCCCTACAGCATCAACAACAAATATTTATTTTCCAACTGTTGGTACAACTACTGTATCATTAACTGTTACAAACGGTCAGGGTAGCAATACTTCATCAAGAAACGTAACTGTTATTGATGGTTTAGCTACTGAAACTGTAGGATTTGTTGAAAGTTTTGAAGCTTCTAGTTTACCCCCAAATTGGTCAATTCAAAATTGGAGTGGTGGAACTACTTGGGCACAAACATCTAGTGCTGCATCAGATGGCGCTTTTTCAATGATAATTAACGGTAACTTAAATACGAGCTTAGCAGAAGACGTTTTAGTTTCGCCTGTAATGGATTTCGAAAATAATGCGAATTGTGTTTTAACTTTTGATTATGCTTATAAAAGAAAAACTACATCATGGAACGATATTTTTAAAGTTCAATTGAGTAATGATTGTGGTGGAAGCTGGAAAGATGTTTATGCCCCAAGTGCAGCAGTTATGGCTACTAATTCGGGTGGAGTTGGTACAGGAAACTTTATTCCGACAGCGTCTCAATGGTTTACACAAGACGTTTCAAGTCATCCTAACTATTTCTCTTTCTCAAGTAGCCCATCTGTATTATGCAGATTCTATTTCCAGGAAGCAAATGGTGGGTTTGGAAACAATATTTATGTTGATAAAGTTAATTTGATTACACCTAGTGGTATCAATGAAATAACAAAACATATTAAATTAAATTTATATCCAAATCCTACAAACGGTAGCTCAAGTTTAAACTTTGTTTTAAGTGATGCTGCTAACGTAAAAGTAACTGTAATGGACATTGCGGGTAAAATTGTTTCTCCTGAAAAAGTTTATGACTTTGGTAGTGGAAATCATTCAGTTACTATAAATGAAAATGCTCAATTAAACAAAGGTATTTACATTGTAAATCTTGAATATAATGGAACTAAATTAGCTAAGAAATTAGTTGTAGAATAATAATTATAAAATCAATTAAAGCCCCGACATATTATTGTCGGGGCTTTTTTTATTAGTAAATTTGACGATCATATTTAATAAATGTTTCATTTTATTTTAAGAACAGTTCCCAGGCCAATCCTAATTAAGTTAAGCTTAATTTTTAGTAAAGTTGCACCTATACTTTATTATGGAAATAAATATGAAGATCCAATAAGTGGCAAAACATATCGCAAATTTTTACCATATGGTTACGGTGGAAGGGCTAAACGAACAAATGTTCTTTGTCCCGGAAGTTTGTCGTTAGAAAGACATCGTCTACTTTGGTTATATCTCAAACAAAAAACCGATTTTTTTACTAAGCCACATAAGATGTTACATATTGCGCCTGAGCAATGTTTTTATAAATTATTTAAGGCTCAAAAGAATTTAGAATATACTACCGGTGATTATAATAGTCCGATTGCCGATATACACTTTGATTTACACAAAGCTCCTTTTAAAGACAACGAGTTTGATGTGATATTTTGCAATCATGTATTAGAACATGTAGAAGATGCAACCCAATGTATGAAAGAGCTTTACCGAATTATGAAACCGGGTGGTTGGGGTATTTTTCAAGTGCCATTAGATACAACAAGGGCAATAACTTTAGAAGATAAAAATATTGTAACTGAGGAAGATCGTGAAAAACATTATTGGCAAAAAGATCATTTACGTTTATTTGGTTTAGATTATAAGGATAAATTAATTGCAGCTGGTTTTAATGTAACAGTAGATGATTTTGTAAATACTATATCTCCAGAATTGCAAGAAAGATATCGTTTACCTAAAGGCGAAATGATTTATTTGTGTAGAAAGTAATTCTTTAGCCATGGTTGGCTAGAGCGAACACCAAGCCAGTTTTTTACCACAAAGGCACGAAGACACAATTTTAATTATCAGCAAACCCATTCAAAATTTAAAATTAAACATTCATAATTTTACTCAGCATCCTCACGCTGAGTAACAATATAAACTCCATCCACTTCAAGTTTAACTTTACGTTGACGATATAAAACACCAATTGATTTTTTGAATGTTGCCTTGCTCATATTAAACTTGTGAGCAATTTCTTCAGGCGAACTTTTATCGGTTAAATTTAAAAAGCCGTTATGTTTATTGAGATATTCTAAAATAATATCTGTTGAAGATAATACATTTTTAAAACCGATTGGTTGTAGACTTAAATCAATCAGCTTGTCTGGCCTGATTAGTTTCACAAAACCTTTTAGTTTATCACCAATTTGAATATCCTTGTATACATCATTTTCATAAAGCAAACCTTTATAAGCATCATTAATAATACAACTATACCCTAAAGGCGATTCATCATAAACCATAAGGTTAACTTCCTGCCCTTGCTCAATGTTTAAACTCGTGTTATCTAAAAAGCGATTTAATTTGCTGGAAGCAACAATACGTTGACTTACTTTATCTAAATAAATATAAACAACGTAAGAAAAACCTTCAAACATTTTATGACGCTGTTCTTTAAAAGGTACAAGAAGATCTTTTTCTAAACCCCAATTTAAAAATGCACCAATTTGACTTGCGTTTACCGCTTTCAAAAAAGCAAATTGACCAACTTCGGCAAAAGGTTTTTTTGTAGTTGCAATAGTACGATCTTCTGAATCTTTATAAATGAAAACACTTATTTCATCCCCAATTTTAAAATCTGACTTAACTGAATTGTTTGGTAAAAGCACTTCACTGTTTTCATTATCATCTAAATACATACCAACACTTGTACTGCGTAAAATAGTTAGTGTATTTGTTTTACCTATTTGTAACATGATTTATTTTTGCGTGAAGGTAAGCTTTATATGGAGATAGATTTAAATTCTTCTATCTCATAATAACCATTTTGCCAAAATCTTTCACAAAAAATTTATCGGCATCAGTAGTTGATTTTTCGATACTGTTGTGATTGAGGCGAGTTATGACTTTATATAAATAAACACCGTTACCGAGTTTATCTCCAAACTCATCTTTACCATCCCAACTATAATCGGTTATATTTCGGCCAATTCGTATGGTACCCAATTCATCTTTGGTAATATTTCTTACAACCTTTCCACTTATAGTTATTATTTGAATAGTGAACACCTCAGGTATTTCACTACCGGTTAATGTGAATACGAATTTAGTATTGGTACTAAATGGGTTAGGGTAGTTTAATACATTTGTAATAGATGGTTTATTTTTCACTTCAAATTGTATTTTGTATTCTGTTGTTCCCGATCTGTTTGCGCTTCTATCTTTTCCTTGCACTGTTAATTGGTAATTACCATCGGTAACTAAAACCGGATTGTAATTAATTTTACAACTATTGTTGGGCAAACTTGCAGGTGTAAAAGCTAAACCTTGTCCAAAATACACACGTTGTGGTACTGATTGACTAGGGTAGGTTAAGAACACCGAAAAAGCACCTGTATCGTTTAAAGCTAAAAACTTATTTTCATCTTTCAACGAAACTAATATGTTTGGCTTGGCAGAAACAAGATCTCCATTCATAATTCTGGCACCATCAAAAGTTACATCAAGTAGTGGATTCGTTATATCCTTATTTACTTTAAATGCTAAGCGGCCAATATTATTAAAATGTTCTTGTTCTTTTTGATATTTTAAATTTGCGGGTGGGTTCACATCTATCCATAATCCATTGTTTCCAACATATTGTAAACTATTTACAGAGATGGTATCAAAAATAATATCGGCAGGTGCAAAATTATTTTTCTTCATTTTTTGCGGTAGTTGATGTATTACTTTATTGTTGTCTTCTATCCAATAAGTAAAAACCAAACTATCAATAAAAGTTACTTTACCAATGTTTTCAATTGGTACTCTAAACTTTACGTTATCACCTTCTGACAAGGTATCGTTTATTGCTTTAAATCCCTTCAACGGATTAATAGCCAACTCTGGTGCTTGATCATATAATACCTGCCACTTACGTAATTGAGGCGATGTACGGTTAATATTATCTTTCATAAAAGCTATCAACTGTAAATAGGGGTAAGTGGTTGCATTTACATAATTTGCTAACGACACGTTTACACTATCTTTTGGAAAAGTAGCGAGCGTATCTTTTTGTCCGTTTAATTTAATACCAACTAATTTCAAAATAGTTGTATCCCCGAGTGTTGCATCAAAAGGTTTCAATTGCCAATGTAAGTTATTCCATTTATAAGACGGACCAATTATTTCTGAAGCAATATAACCTGTATTCCATTTTGTTTTAATGCTATCATTCAAAACAATTATGTCTTCTTTTTTAGTTCCCATTAATTCGTGTGCCTGACCGGGTAACATTCCTTTTTTTCCGAAAATAATATATGGCACTGTATCACCAATAGTTCTGATATGCCCGGCACCAAAGCTTTCAAAAGCGGTATAAAGCGAATTACTATAAGAACTTATTTGAGCGTACTGCGGACTAAATCCTCCTACGGTATAACCCAAAACATAATTATTAGGTGCTATTGAATTTAAAAAATTTTCCATCGCTGGTTGCCAATTTGTGAAACTGCAATAATTGTTTTGACCAAAAGAATACACCCATAAAATCTGATTGTCAACACATACACAGTTACTATAAGTGCCAGGACCAAGTAGTGGATAATTGAGAGATACCACTTGTTGCGGTTGACCACTTATGGAATCGAAAACAGCAAAATTCCAACCATCGGGAGCACAGCCCCAGGCAGAAAGATTAAGATTATTATAAAAGAAATTTATGGCAACAGATGAAATATATGGATAAATACCATCTCTAACCATTACCGAATTAATTGTATTATTAAAATCAAATCGCCTTAATGCTTTATTATAGGATACAAATTGATAGCCATCGTTTTTAAATTGATTAAAGTGAGCTTGGCTCCAACCAACCTGTGTTCCTATGGTTTGAAAAGAACTCTCTTTCCAATTAAAATGATCTTTTATTGTGGTGGAATCCTTTGAAACTCTCCAAAAATAAACGGTACTATCTCCAAAAGGAATATTTACAGTCCATTCAACTACACCTCCAGAACTTGTTATGTATGTTTGCTGAATGGGATTAATAAATTTATCATTTGTATCTAACTGCAATTTATAAGTTGTGGATGTTGCAAACGGATCTGTTGTACTTGCTTTTAAAGTAATACTTGAAGTCAATGGTACAATGGCATATTTGTATGGGTAAACAGGAACAATATCACCACCCTCTATAAATAAATCTACAGCACCAATAGTTGCATTGTTAGATTTTGTGACTTCAGTGATCTCATTATATTGATCTAAACGAACTTTGAATTGATTTAAGCCAATGCCTTTTACAAAATCGAGGGGTATAAAAAACTTTAAACTGTCTTCATAATAAGGTGCTTTTACTCGTTTGAAATATGTTATAGAATCGTTAGTAGGAAAGTATCGTTCTATTTTTACGAAGAAAGAATCGCTTAAGGCACGCCCTAAATTTTTATAGTTGATATTAAGACCAATAGAATCGGTGTATTTTTTTGTGTCAAATTTCACATCACTATTTTGAATAACATAATCAGGCAAGTCGCCAACAGTAATTTTTACAGAGGGGTCGCCATGAAGCGTCATTGCTAAAGCATCATATCTTGTGGCCTTATCAGTGCTTAACGATGTTATGGAAGCCGCTTCTTTTGTAATATCTCCAATCCCTTTTCCATATTGAGAAACTGAAATAGCTTTATAAAAATAAGTTGCATAATAACTTAAAGCAGATACATAACCGATATCGGTGGTTGCTAAAAAACCAAGCGAACCTTTTTGATCGGCAAAGACAAAACGTTCGCTAACCGATTGTGAACCTGGAACAAAAATATCACCTGAATAGCATGAGTTGGCATATACAAAAGAATACTTTCCTTGATTATTGTATGATTCAGGGTCATCAATTGCCTGATCAAATCCATCGGTGGAGCCATGACCAAAAAATGTAATCAGTGATGCACCATTATTAATCGCATCTTTAATGCTATCACTTATGTTTGTTTGAATAGGTGCACTTGTGTTTTTCTTATATGTAGAAACATTTGCGCCAAATAAAGTATCTTTTATTATTTGTTCATATGAAGACATGTAGTTTGTTAATTGCGTAATTAATGGTGGCGTATCCCCGCCAACAAAATGGAGAACGTTTTTTTTCCATTCTACCTCACCGGTTGATTCGTGTTGCTGAATCTTTGTTAAATAACTAGTAACATCACTATTTGTCATGGCTGCAAGTCGGCCCACCGGAATTTCCTGAAAGTAATCCTGGTTGTTGGTTATACCCGTAGTCAATAAATTATCGCTGCTTGGTATTCCCATTGTTGGAATAAGATTAGCATATTGCGTGGCGTTATTGAGATCATTTAAGTGAACTCCTTTGCCAATAAGTAATAGGTATGAAGGTGGTGATGGTAAACTATCATGCAGATATTTTATAAAATTTCTGATTGATTGAGGATGTTTATTCACACCATAACCAAATTGTTCATACAACTCATTTATACTTGCCATTACTACAGTATGATTTCCACCCAAGGAAGACTGACGATAGCTTTTATAGCTTTGTGCTGAAGATAAAAGTGAAGGGTGATAAATAATAACAAAAGCATTTGAAGCATTTGTGTTTTTAAAATTGGTAAAGGGTTGACCCTGATTGACAATCGATAAGCTGGTTACACTAATAATGTTGGACTCCGCACAAGTAACAATTTGTTTTTGACCCCCTGAATTTGGAACTACTATTCTTGCCTGACTATTTAAAACATAAATCGGAATTTTTTTCCCATTGGTAATATCGTAAGCAACAATGGTATTTGTAGAACCGACATTTGGATTATTTAATACAAAACTTTGTTTTGGAAATGAGAGGTCATCATCAACAAATAATTTATTAAATAAATTATTATTTAGGGTTAATGATTTGGGATATTTAAATACCAATGAGTTTAGTAATGATCGGTTCACATTTGTGCCAAACGAAAAGTTATTTACTGAAACAAGAGAAAAATTTGTTGAAGAACCAATTGTAGAATTACTTAATGTAAAAGTTTGTCTGATAGGTGCATAACCATAAAACAAAGTGTCAGCTAACTGAACTGTATTATTAAGATTATCATTATAAGCAGTTATCATTTCGTGATCAATATTTGTGTTTATATCCATTGTAGAGCCCGTGAAATTTATTTGTAAATAACATGGTAAAACGGAACCGGTGAATACAGAAAGATTAAAGTTACTCGAAACACTATTTCCTTTTATAAAATCTAGTCCCCATCCATCTGCTTGCGTATAGCGAGGATCGCTTGCAGTGTTTTGAACATCGGCAACTGTGTTATAGTTACTGATAGGGTTATAAATGAGTTCTGAGTAATAATGACTACTTAAAGGATAATTTGCAATTGTTGTGTCTGTTTCAATCTGATATCTTTTATTGGAAAGTGAATTATTTACAGTTAGAAAACCGAAAATAGTATCGTTGAATAAGGGCAAATAGGGACTTGGAACATAATTTATATTGGTATACAAAAGCGAATCAAAATCACGTCGGAAATGAATAGCATAAAATTCAACATAATCGTTTGTATTTATTTGATTATCGCCATCACCATTAATATATAAATACTGTTCTTTTCCTTTAATGAACAATTGTAAATTATTAGGATTGAGAGTTTGTAGATTAAATACAGTAGCTAAAGTTGTTGAGTCAATTCTGTAAACACCTTCTTTTGTGATTGGAAATTTAAAATAGGTTTGAGAGTGATCTACCCATTCATTGCCATATTTTTGGGCTAACACGTTTAATGAAAGTAAAGCTAGAAGTACGAATGAATATAGCTTTCGGCAATTCAATTATTTATTTTGTTTCTTATTAGAGTCAATTTTTAAAGAGAAAATATTTGAGTAAAGTGCTAAAGACCTATCGCCAATATCAGTTAAAGCATAATCTAATGTAAAGATTCTGTATTTAATCCCAACTCCAAAATTAGGTTGTACTGTAGTGATTTGTTTTGTTCCGATAGCATCAAATTGTTTTTGAATATTACCTAAGCCACCTCTTAAATAAACAAAACCTTTGTAACCAACTTCAACGCCAAAAGCGGGTTCCAAACTCCAATAATTACTTTTGATAACAGTATTTCTTAACCCATCGAATGTATTAATAAAATTTACTTCGCCTAAAACAGAAATCCGGTTTTTCCAAACCATATATGTTTTTGCAACTCCCAATATAATTTTTGGCATGGTTACTTCTAATGAATTAGTTGGAATTTGATTTCCTGTTTGAGCAAAAACAGCTTTCTGATCGTCAGTTAAATTATAACTCCAGGCATTAAATGTCCCGGTAAGATCTCTTCCTAAAACGCCAAATTGCCAGCCTTTGTATTTATAACGTGCACCAACGTCAACTCCGAAACCCCAGGCACTTCCAAAATCTCCTAAACGACGATGAATAATTTTGAAATTACCACCCAATTCAATCCCTTTTAATTTAGGCAATCTACGGGCATAACTTAAAAGAGCTGCAAAGTCAATTGCGTTAAAACTTGATATGCGACTATAATCCACATTGCCATTTGCATCAACAAGATCTATTGTATTTGGAATATTATCTACCCCAAATCGCAACATGCTTATTCCTGCCACGCTATTGCTATCTATCCTTTTTGAAATTCCAATGAAATCATATTTGGCAATACCAGCAAAGTATTCAGCGTGCATTAAAGCCGTTTCTACTTCGTTTTTTTGAGCTAATAAACCGGCTGGATTCCAATAACCTGCATAAGCACCTGTAGTTGAAGCCACGCCCGTGTTACCCATGCCTAAAGCCCTGGCACCCACGCCAATATTCAAGAATTCGTCACTATACTTTACGATTTGACCCTCAAACAACAGTGTTGAGAAAAGAAGAATTGTTAAAATGGAGTATCTCATCAGTTTTATAAAGTTAAACTATTTTTCAATAAAATTACTACTGTTTTAACGCCTTTTTTTGAAGAATATTGCAGTAATAACTGCCAAATTTATGGGTAAATAAATTGGCCCCTTTATAGTTTAAATGAAAATGGTCAACGAACAACTGACGTTGATTGCAGAAGGATAAGGAGGACATATCCAGATATCGTAAACCATTTATTAAAGCAATATTTTTGATCTGTTTATTAATCTGATCTTTATTTAAAAGATCAACCTTTCCGCCGGCAAACATAGGCGAACTAATTACTACTAATTCTATATTTTGCTTTTTGCAGAGCGAGATAATGGAATCTAAATAATTCCGATTTCGTTTTTCAAAATAAGCAAAGTAGGGTTTAACACGCTTAAAATTTAAAGGTTGATGAAAATTATCCTTGATATATCCCTTATAAATTAAACTATCATAAGCATTTGGAATATTTAACCAACCGTGTATACTCGTGCTAATATTTTTTAAACCTGTGTAAGGCCAAGAATAATAAGGGTTAGAATAAAACATGTTCATACGATTATCAATTTTATTAAATTCATTCAACAAAACTTTATTAGAAAAGAAAGGGAAATAGTTATTGAATTCTTTTATGTCGTTCGTATTGAATTTCACATAATGTAAATCAATTTCATAAAAAATATATTTTGGACTTTTATTGTTTTGTAAATAGGCTTTTAAGGCTGCATAAGATACCTGTGAAGTAGCGCCAATTAAGCTTAAATTAAAAGAGTTAGACTGGGTTACCGAATCAAAGAGCTTTGTGTTAAAGTGCATTGCAACTCTAGAGGAACCTAAAAAAATAACATTAAAATTATGGCTTTCAATAAAAGCTGTTTTATACTTTTGATAGTAACCCGAATTCTGTTTTAATA
>JABDBZ010000041.1 GCA_013288385.1 Bacteroidota bacterium | reverse complement strand
TTGGTCAATTCATAAATATTAGTACATAATTCCATGCTTAATTTCCAAACTTCTAATTCCTCAAATCTTTCTAAAGTTGCCATCTTAATCTTGATAATAATCTGTAATCTGCCTAATCTTCAATTTGTAATTTATCCTACCGATCCTTCAAGACTAATCGCCAATAATTTTTGTGCTTCTACCGCAAACTCCATCGGTAATTTATTTAATACTTCTTTGCAATATCCATTTACAATTAATGCAATAGCTTTCTCGTTATCAATTCCTCTTTGTTTACAATAAAACAATTGATCTTCACCAATTTTACTTGTAGTTGCTTCATGTTCTACAACTGCGCTTTTGTCTTTGATCTCTATATATGGAAAAGTATGAGCTCCACATTTATCTCCCATTAACAAACTATCGCATTGCGAAAAATTACGTGCATTTTTAGCGCCTTTTCTTATTTGAACCAAACCACGATAACTATTGTTACTAAAACCAGCAGAAATTCCTTTTGAAATAATCGTACTTCGTGTGTTCTTTCCAATATGAATCATTTTAGTTCCTGTATCTGCTTCCTGCATATTATTAGTTACTGCAACCGAATAAAATTCACCAACAGAATTATCTCCTTTTAAAATTACGGAAGGATATTTCCAAGTAATAGCTGATCCTGTTTCTACTTGAGTCCAACTAATTTTTGAATTATCCTCTAAACAAATTCCTCTCTTCGTTACAAAATTGTAAATACCACCTTTACCATTTTTATCACCAGGATACCAATTTTGTACAGTGCTGTATTTTACTTCCGCATTTTTGTGCGCAATAATTTCTACAACTGCGGCGTGCAATTGATTTTCATCACGTTGTGGTGCAGTGCATCCTTCTAAATAACTTACATAACTTCCTTCATCTGCAACAATTAATGTGCGTTCAAACTGACCAGTACCACTTGAATTAATTCTGAAATAAGTTGATAATTCCATTGGGCAACGAACCCCTTTCGGGATATAGCAAAACGAGCCATCACTAAAAACAGCAGTATTTAAAGCTGCATAATAATTATCAGTAAAAGGCACAACCATGCCCATATATTTTTTAATAAGATCGGGGTGTTCTTGAACTGCTTCGCTGAACGAACAAAAAATTACTCCTTTTTCTGCAAGTGTTTCGCGGAAAGTTGTTTTAACTGAAACACTATCAAATACTGCATCAACGGCAATATTTGATTGAACACCACTTAAACGTTTTTGTTCTTCAAGAGAAATTCCAAGCTTCTCAAATGTTTTTAATAATTCAGGGTCTACTTCATCTAAACTATTTAATGTTGGTTTTTGCTTTGGAGCAGAGTAATAACTAATATTTTGAAAATCGACTTTTGGATATGTGAGATGTGCCCAATTATTTGGTTCAGGCATGTTTTGCCAAATTCTGAAAGCTTTAAGTCTTATTTCCAACAACCAGTCCGGCTCATTTTTCTTTTTTGAGAGCGCACGCACAACATTTTCATTCAGACCTTTTGCAAAAGTATCCGCATCAATGTCGGTTGTAAAACCATACTTATATTCGTTTTGAATATGCTCTTCTAAAAGTTCGTTTGCCATATAAATTTAAACTGAGAATGATTCACCGCAGCCACAAGTGCGTGATGCATTTGGATTATTGAAGACAAAGCCTTTTCCATTCAAGCCACCGGTATATTGTAGTTCGGTACCTACTAAATATAAAAAGCTCTTACGGTCAACTACAATTTTAATGCCTTTATCTTCAAAAAGCTGATCACCTTCTTTCAAAACATTGTCAAACTCCAATTTATATGAAAGTCCGCTACAACCGCCACCTTCAACCCCAACTCGTATAAATGAATTTTCAGGATGTTTCTCTTCTTTTATTAAATTCAAAGCATGTTCTTTTGCTCCTTCTGAAACTGTTATCATGTTTTAATTATTTGATTTTCAATTAATTAACTATTATTTTTTATTTAGATTGATTCTAAATTCAATACAAAAATACCACAAATATGGTATATATGCAAAAAAATAACAAAACTTAAAGTATCATTGCTTTAGTGGAAAAGCAAAAAATAACGGAAATAAAGATTACTCAAAAAGCGAAACGAAAAGAACGGGATCAAAGTGGTAAACTGGTTGAAGTTGAAAAAAGTTACGTTAAATTTAAAGAAGTTCCGCTGGTTGATGGGTGGCCTCGATTTGGACATTATTTAATAGACACTTTAATTTATTATGCTTTCACAATTATTGCTGCCATACCACTTGTTTTCATTTTAATGACTTTAGGCGTAAAAGTTTCAGAGATAAGTGAGGATGGAAGTTCTTTGAATTTAATAATGCGATTAATAAATTATGTAATTATTTATCCAGGTTATTACCTTTTATTTGAGTCAACAATGCAAAGTACACCCGGCAAACTTATCATGGGGAGGATTGTCGTAAACGAATACGGCGAAAAACCTACATTTAACCAAATATTAAAAAGAGCTTATATCAGAGTTATTCCTTTTGAAGCTTTTTCTTGCTTATCTGATAGAGGTTGGCATGATAGTTGGACTGATACTTATGTAATAAGAACAAAAGATCTCAAAGAACTTCAGTTATCAATGCAAATCGGTCAAATAGATGACAAAACTCACATGAATGAAGAAAAAAATAAACAAATTTGATCCTAAATAATAAACGAAAAAATGAAAAATATAATTTACAGTTTTATTTTGTTTCTCTTTGCACTCAACAAAATTGGTGCTATTAATGATACTTTATTTGTTTATTATCTTGAAAATTATCCTTACTCATATACCGAGAAAAAAATGGTGAAAGGTTTAGAAATTGAAATCATTAATGAATACATTAACTGGGTTAAGAATGATGGCGTTAATCTTATTCCGATATACAAATCGTTTGATGAATTTGATAAACTATATGAAGCTGTAAAGAAAGGGAAAAGTAATGTTATTGGTCTAGGTTCAGTTACAATTAATACGGAACGCATTAAGGATATTTCTTTTTCTCCACCTTATTTAAAGAACGTTTCTATTTTAATAAGCGATGGAAGAATACCAACCATGAAATCGAAAAGTGAAGTATCTACTGCTTTTACAAATCCTTGTGCGATCACTTTAAAAAATTCTACTTATGAGAAATATCTGCTTGATATAAAAAAACACTTTATTTCTCAATTAAATATAACTTATACCAACTCTGAATTTAATATTATTGATTCTGTTGCAAATAATAAAAACGTATTTGGTTATTGTGATATTTTATCATATTGGACTTACACGAAAACTCACAAAGATAAATTCATTAAAATTCAAAAAATCTTCACTTTTGATCATGACAATCTCGGTTTTATTGTTCCAAAAATCTCAACTCACGAACAAGAACTATCAGAGTTTTTTGAATCAGGTTTTGGTTTTATTGCAACTAAAAAATATCATCAAATACTTGAAGAATATCTTAGCTATGAAGTTCTTGAATCTGTTAAAGTTGATTAGACCACAAGTTAATTAACAATCGTTTGCTCATAAGACTTTTTAAAGATTTAAACATATCTCCTTATTTTTTATAATTTTTATACTTTAATTTGAAGTGCTTTGCTTACATAGTGTTTTCGTTATTTGTCGGTAGTTTCTATTGTCAGACTTCAACCTTAACTATTAACTATTTGACTCATCCTCCTTTTGCAGTTAAAGATTCACTCGGACCAAAAGGTATTGAAATAGATATAATTAACGAATATGCATTGTGGTTAAAAACAACAAAAAAAATGGACTTCTCAATCATTTATGTTCCATTTACCGACTACAATAACATGATAGCTGAAACAAAAAAAGCAACACAAAAATCCATTGGTATTGGTGGATGTATTACTTCTTTTGAAAAATCAACAGACATTGAATATACCACTTCCTATCTTAAAAATTTATCATTTTGTATTACTAACGGAAATGCACCCGATATTAAAACCAAGAACCAACCGGATATTTACAAAGTATTAGCAAATATGACAGCCCTGACTATTAATAACAGCAATCTTAATAGTTGTACAAATGAGATCAAAAAATTATATGTAAAAGATCTAAAAATAACTTTCTTAAATTCTCAAACAGAAATCCTGAATACGATCACTAAAAACATTTTAAATTTTGGTTATGTTGATGCCATTGAATTCTGGTTCTTTTTAAAAAATAACCCAAATAAGTTTCTTAAGATCCAAAAAAGTTTAGATCAAACAAAAGAGACTTTTAGTTTCGTACTTACAAAAGGAAGTGAACACAAAAAACTCTTTGATGAATTTTTCTTAACTTTTAAAACCGGCATCAAATACCGTTTGATTCTTGAAAAATATTTGGGTGGTTTTATGACTCAAAATATGGCGGTCAAATAATTTAAACTACCTTTAAAAATATTTTCCTTCACATGATTTCTATAGAAAACACATTAATATCTGAAGATATTTTAGAAAAGAAATTTGTTTGCGATCTTAATGCTTGCAAAGGCGCATGTTGTGTTGCGGGTGATAGTGGTGCACCATTAGATAAAGAAGAACTCCCTTTACTTGAAGCTGTTTTGGAAAAGGTAAAACCATTTATGACAAAAAAAGGTTTGAAAGCAGTTGAAAAAAATGGATCGCACGTAATTGATGGTGACGGGGATTATACAACCACCTTGGTAAGTGATGGTGCTGAGTGCGCTTTTGTATATTTTGACGAACAAAAAATTGCAAAGTGCGCGATTGAAAAAGCATATCTAGAGAAAAAAATCGATTGGCAAAAACCGATCAGTTGCCATTTGTATCCGATCCGAATTACTAAATACAAAACATACGATGCGGTGAATTATAATAAGTGGAATATTTGTGCGCCTGCATGTACCTGTGGAGAGAAACTAGACGTGCCGGTATATAAATTCTTAAAAACACCTTTGATCAGAAAATATGGAAAGGACTGGTATAAACAATTAGAAAAAAGTGCAACATTATTTCTAAAAAAATAAATTAAATGAGAAAAATATTAATTACTGGTTCAAATGGTTTATTAGGTCAGAAATTGGTTTACAAATTAATGAATCATTCTTCCTACAAACTAATTGCTACCGCAAGAGGTGATAATCGTTTGGTTAAAAAAGATGGTTATATCTATGAAAGTTTAGATATTACTAATTCAAAGCAAATTGAAGATATTTTCACAAAATACTTACCTGATGTAATAATAAATACGGCTGCAATGACTAACGTAGATGCTTGCGAAACAGAAAAAGAACTGGCCTGGAAAATGAATGCAAGCTCAGTAGAATATCAGGTAAATACACTTCAAAAATTAAAATCAAAACATTCAGATTATAATCCTCATTACATTCATCTCAGCACCGATTTTATTTTTGACGGAACTCATGGTCCACTTGATGAAAATGAAAAACCTAACCCTTTAAGTTACTATGCCGAAACGAAATTAGCTGCGGAAAACACAATCCTTACCAGCTCATTAACCTGGGCCATAGCACGTACGGTATTGGTTTATGGCATAGTTGATAATATGAGCAGAAGCAATATTGTACTATGGGTAAAATCAAATTTAGAACAAGGTAAAGTAATCAATGTTGTGGATGATCAGTTCAGAACGCCAACTTTGGCAGAAGATTTAGCAGATGGCTGCATTTTAATCGCAGATAAAAAGGCAACAGGGATTTATAATATCAGTGGTAAAGACTACATGAGTATTCTCGAATTAGCCAATCGCGTTGCCGATTACTACAAGTTAGATAAATCGTTAATAAAGCCAAGTAAAAGCGTAGATATTAAGCAACCTGCTAAACGACCACCCAACACAGGATTCATTATAGACAAAGCAAAAAAAAATCTTGGATATAACCCTCACAGTTTTGAAGAAGGCATTGCGTTAATGGAAAAGCAAATTCCTAAATAATCAATTCAAAATTTTATCCAATATTTTTTTAAACTCTTCACCTTTTGGTAATAGGACGGTATTAATACCCACTCGTTCAGCACCTTTTAAATGAATTATTGTGTCATCAATGAATAATGTTTCTTCAGGCATTAAATTATTTTCTTTTAAAACATATTCGAATATTTCAGCATCAGGTTTACGCATTTTTATCCGACAGGAATAATAATCCTTTTCAAAAAAAGTACTTAAATTTTTTATGGAATGCGAATCAAATAAAATTTTCTCAAACGCCTTGATGTGCGTTGAATTTGTATTGCTCAATAAAAATGTACGATAATTTTTTTTATAATCTAATAAATAGTTTAATCGGGATGAAGGAAAATCAAGCAACATACTATTCCAAATTTTTTCTAATTCTAAAATTGGTTGTGTTAAATTAAATTGCTTTTTTATACTATTAAAAAATTCAGTGCCTGAGATCAGTCCTTTATCAAATTGATCAAACAGTGGAGTTTGTGCTAATTGATTATATGTGCTTTCAAAATTTACTATTCCTAATTTTTCAAAACCTTTTATTGTAAGTGCCATATCTAAATTGATAATCACACCTCCTAAATCAAATATAATATTCTTAATTTTTTCCATGTACTTACATTTCCCACCACTTAGCTTTAACACCAATAAAAACACCATTGTCCCTAATATCAATTGGATATGTTTTTAAGGTATAACTTCCGCCAGAAGTAGCTTTACCATTTTTTAAATTGAATGAATAACGATGAATTGGACAAACGATTTCATTTTTTTCAGAACAAAAACCTTTGCTTAGTTCTGCTCCGTTATGTGGACATCTATCTTGTACTACAAAAAAACCATCGGTAGTATGAGCAACACATACCTTCTCACCTTTCACTATAAATACTTCACTTCTATTTAGTAAAATATTATTTTCTAAAGCTTCGGCACTCTCATATATCTTGATCCAATGATGCATTTATGTACAAATTTATGTAAAATAAGTATTCTTACTAGTTTGGCAAATAATATGCTTATTTGTATTTTTAAATCTTATGCTGCCTAAAAAGCTTTTACTTTTTGCAATGCTAAGCTGCTTTAATGCAATTTATGGTCAGCAATACATTATCAAAGGCAAAATTTTTGCAGCAGAGACAAAAGAAGCTCTTCCATTTGTTCCAGTAATTATAAAAGGAATTTCTATTGGCACTCAAACCGATTTCGATGGAAATTACATTATTAAAACTGACAAAATTGGCGATTCATTAGTTGCTTCTTATGTTGGATACAAAAAATTATCCCGTGCAATCAATAAAAATTTAAAGATTCAGGAAATAAACATGCCTTTGCAGGCGGACGGTGGAATTTCATTAAATGAAGTGATTGTTACCATGGGCGAAAATCCTGCATTGCGTATTGTCAGAAATGCCGTAAAAGCAAAAGAAAAAAACAATAAAGTAAATCTTCCTTCGTACGAATTTGAAGCGTACAATAAATTGGAGTTCGATTTGACCCGAATTCCAAAAGAAACACGTGATAAAAAAATATTTAAACCTATTAAATTTATTTTCGACAATGTTGATAGTGTAAATAGTGGGGAAAAACCTTCACTTCCATTTTTTATAGTGGAGAGCTTATCAGAATTTTATTACAAAAGTAATCCTTCAAGAAAAAAAGAAGTGATCAAAGCAAGTAAAATTACGGGTGTTGAGAACTCTAGTATATCGCAAGTGTTGGGCGACATGTATCAAAATGTAAATATTTATAACAACAATGTTTTAGTTTTCAATAAACAGATACCGAGTCCAATTAGTGAAAATGCACTATTTTATTACAAATTTATTTTAGAGGATAGTGCTTTTCAGGATAACCACTATGTTTACCATATTCGCTTTAAACCAAAACGCATACAAGAATTATCGTTTACAGGAAATATGTGGATTGCTGATACAACATGGGGAATTAAGCGGATAGAAATGAGCTTACCGAAAGACGCGAATATAAATTTTATTAATACGGCAAGTTTTATTCAGGAATATATTTACGTTGATAGTGCATGGATGTTGAAAAAAGACAGACTAATTATAGATTTTGCCCCAACTAAAAAATCAATTGGCTTTTATGGAAGAAAAACATCTTCCTATAAAAACATTACCATTAATAAACCAAAACCTGACAAGTTTTATGAGTTTAGTGACGCAATTGATGTTGCAGAAGACGCAACAAAAAAATCGGATGAGTATTGGCAACAAAACAGACATGATAGTTTAACCAGTAGAGAACTTAAAGTATTTAAAATGATTGACACAATTCAATCTTTACCAGTTTATAAAACCTGGGTTGATTTCTTTTACTTACTTGTTGTAGGGTATAAACAGTTTAATAATTTTGAAATAGGCCCCTACTCTAACCTCGTTTCTTTTAACCGCGTTGAAGGTTGGCGATTTAGATTTGGCGGGAGAACCAGTGACAAGTTTAGTAAATGGTACGAACTCAAAGCTTATGTGGCCTATGGTTTAAAAGACGAGAAGTGGAAATATTCCCTTGGGTTTAAATCCTTCATTACAAAAAAACCAAGCAGACAATTAATTGGAATGAATTTAAAAAGTGACTATGAAATTTTGGGCCAGAGTACAAATGGTTATTCTCAAGATAACGTATTAGCATCCTTTTTTAGGGTAAATCCACTAACCAATTTAACGCGCGTAGATTTCGCTGAAGCCTGGTATGAACGAGAGTGGTTTCAAGGTTTAACTTCTCGATTTACATTAGTTGGTCGCACGTTTACACCTCTAGGTACAAATAAATATTTAGCATACACATCCAATGGTTCCATTGGTGAAGTAGAAAATATTAATAATACTGAAGCGCGAATAAATATAAGATTTGCATGGAAAGAAAAATATGTTGGTGACGGTTTTCAACGAGCCTCAATTGGAACTATTTATCCAATTATTCAACTAAACTATTCTAAAAGTTTACGAAATGCCTTTAAAGGTGAATACGATTATCACAAAGTTACGATGAGAGTTACTGATCGTATTAGGATTACGCCAATATTAGGATATACAGATTACACAATTGAAGCCGGAAAAATATTTGGTACCGTTGCATATCCCATCATGGAATTACACGGAGGAAATGAAACTTTAATATACGATGAGATGGCTTATAACATGATGAATTATTATGAATTTGCAAGCGATCAATTTGCCGCTTTAGGGATTTATCATCACTTCGACGGATTATTTTTTAATAAAATTCCCTTGCTTCGCAAAGCTAAATTAAGAGAAGTAGTTACGTTCAAATCTGTTTGGGGAAGTGTAGAAAATAAAAACAGAACATCATTGCTTTTCCCGTCGACTTTAAAAGCTTTGGATAAGGGACCTTATATGGAAGCAAGCGCAGGCATTGAAAATATTCTAAAAGTGTTTAGAGTAGACGCTTTGTGGCGGTTAAGTTATCAGCGCACCCGGGCGATAGACAATTTTGGAGTTAAATTTACTTTTCAATTTCTGTTATAATTACTTAACATTTTTAATTTAGGGGATACAAATATTTTTACGAAGTTTAAATATGATTTTACGTTCAGAGAATTTAGTAAAGAAATATAAAAGCAGAACCGTTGCCAATAATGTAAGTGTACAGGTTGAACAAGGAGAAATTGTTGGATTACTTGGGCCAAACGGTGCAGGGAAAACTACTTCTTTTTATATGATCGTAGGAATGATTAAACCAAACAGTGGTAAAATATTTTTGGATGATTTGGATATTACCAAAGAACCAATGTATCGCAGGGCTCAATTAGGAATTGGGTATTTACCACAGGAAGCTTCCATCTTTAGAAAATTAAGCATTGAAGATAATTTACGTGCGGTTTTAGAAATGACAAAACTTACCAAAAAAGAGCAAGAATTAAAAGTAGAAAGTTTGTTGGATGAATTTGCTTTACATCATGTTCGCAAAAATTTAGGCGATCAATTAAGTGGTGGCGAAAGAAGAAGAACAGAAATTGCACGTGCTTTGGCTACCGATCCTAAATTTATTTTATTGGATGAACCTTTTGCAGGCGTTGACCCTATTGCAGTTGAAGATATTCAAAATGTAGTTAGAAAATTAAAAGAAAAAAACATTGGAATATTAATTACAGATCACAACGTTCATGAAACATTGAACATTACCGACAGAGCTTATTTATTATATTCCGGTAGTGTCATCAAAAGTGGAACTGCTGATGATTTGGCAAATGATGAACAAGTACGGAAAGTTTATTTAGGACAGAATTTTGAATTAAGAAAGTAATTTCTAGAAGCGTCACCCTGAGCTTGTCATCTCGAGCGGAGTCGAGAGGCGAAGGGCGTTTATTAACTAACAACTATTTGATCGCATACTTCGGCTCCGCTCAGTATGACAATCAAATAGAACATCCAAACAAATGAACCTCCTTTTCGCCTCATCCAATCAAAATAAAATAAAAGAGATTCAGGCTTTAATGCCTGAGCATATAAAACTTTTCGGATTAAAAGATATTGATTTTAATGAAGATATTCCTGAAACAGCAAATACAATTGAAGGCAACGCGCTTTTAAAAGCAGAATTCATTTTTGATCACTTCCAGTTAAATCCTTCCCTACTAAAAATAGACGCCATTTTTGCAGACGATAGCGGGTTGGAAGTAGATGTTTTAAACGGTGCACCTGGTGTATACTCCGCGCGCTTCGCAGGTGAATCAAAGAATGATATTGCTAACAATAAAAAATTGTTACACGAATTAAAAAAGAGCACAAGACGAAACGCACAATTTAAAACTGTAATTGCTTTTGTTAAAAACAATAACACAAAACTATTTGAAGGAATTATAAAAGGAACTATTGCTTATGAACCTCGAGGAATAAATGGTTTTGGCTACGATCCTTTATTTATTCCACAGGGCTTTCGTTCCACTTTTGCTGAGCTGGCTTTTGAAACAAAGAATGAGATTTCACATAGAGGAATTGCTGTTAAGCGATTGGTAGAATATTTAAGAAAAAATTATTAAGTGTAAGTCCGTTATTTAACTTCCAGAATATGGATTTGCAAGACAACGGTCAACATGGAAAAACATCAACAATTTAAACTAAGATAGTAAAAGCCACATCTCAATTATTTAATTAAATATATGGGTTAGGTAATTCTTACCAAGGCATTTTTTTTATTCTTAACTTTATAATGAAGCGAGATAGATAAAAAAGATCGCTGGAAAGGAGGAATTAAAAAATGGTACTAGTAAAAATCATAAAGAAACTGTTAGAAACTTGCAAGTTTACATTTGGCACAAAAAAATTTCATTTTGACACTAAAAAACAACGTTTGTATACTAGCAAATACAGTTTGTTCAATAGAATGAAAGCTTAACAAAGATTTCATGTTTGGAACGCAATAAATTCATTTGTTCCTATTATTCCCTTTTCTAATAAGTTTTATGAAGAACATATAAAGAAAACAAGGGATTCCTATCCAAATCATTTCACTTAGAATTACTTTTAAACCACGTTCCGAAAAAAACTTAGCAATTCCAATTGGTGATACTTTTATTGGTCTCCACGGAAAAAAATAACGGGTATTATCAAATGGAGAAAATATCGCGACTCCTCTTCCACCATTAGTAAGCATATCTAATAAACCATGAGAAGCTCCACATAGAAAGAAAAAAAGAATATAAATAAGTTTCGTTTTTAGCTGCAGTTTTTCTTTTCTAAAAAAAACATACGTAATTAATACTGCTAATAAAAAACAAAAGAAAAAAGAATGGAAAAAACCTCGATGCCCAAAAAAACTTTCGTAAGCAACAAAGTGGTTCATGATTACATCTGCATCTGGAATAACTGCACAAAAGCAACCAAGCACTATAAATTTTATTGAAGAGATTTTTGTGGAATAAGTTTTTCCAATAGTAATTGCCATCAAGGCATGAGAAAATGCCGAGGCCATTTTAATACTGCTCGTTCTTATTTGGGAAATCTTTATTCTTTACATCAGTAATATATTTCTTAAAAGCATTACCCATACTTTCGTATAAATTTAAATAACGACGTAAAAACCGAGGAGAGAACTCATGGGTCATACCCAACATATCATGTGTTACTAAAACCTGCCCATCAACTCCGCCGCCAGCACCAATACCAATTACAGGAATAGTTAATTTTTTTGCAACTTTTGTGGCTAATTCAGCAGGAATTTTTTCTAACACCAAAGCAAAACAACCATACTGTTCTAATAATTGAGCATCTTCAATTAAACGATCTGCCTCTTCATCTTCTCTTGCGCGAACAGAATAGGTTCCAAATTTATAAATACTTTGCGGTGTTAATCCTAAATGACCCATCACCGGAATACCGGCAGTTAAAATGCGTTCAATAGATTCTTTAATTTCTTTACCGCCTTCTAATTTCACACTATGCGCTCCGCTTTCTTTCATTATTTTTATGGCAGAACTCAATGCTTCTTTAGAGTTAGCCTGATAAGAACCGAAAGGCAAATCAACAACAACAAGGGCTCTATTAATTGCACGAATTACGCTGCTCGCGTGATAGATCATTTGATCTAATGTAATTGGTAAAGTAGTTTCATGACCAGCCATTACATTACTTGCACTATCTCCAACCAATATTACATCAATGCCAGAATCATCAATAATTTTAGCCATAGTATAATCGTATGCAGTAAGCATAGCTATTTTCTCACCCTTCTGCTTCATTTCTAAAAGTGTGTGGGTGGTTACTTTTTTATACTCTTTATGAACCGACATGATAAAATTATTATGAGGCAAATTTAAATAAAAAACCCCAATCGCTTCCGATCGGGGTTTTAGGAATAAGATTAACTACTAATATTTTGAGAAACCTTGTTTATCTGTTACTTTATTTTCAATTAATAAACCAACGCAAGCTGCATCTGTAGCTTTGTGTTTATCTTTTTCAGTAGCGCCTTGCGGTACAACAACCTCAATAACTAACTGACGGGTACTTACGCTTTGAAATTCAAAAACCTGAGTATTTTCGGCAGCTGTATTATCAAACAACATTTCATTGGTACGACCATCGAATATTTTGTAATTTACTTTATCACCTAATACTGTTTCGCAGCATACAGAGATACGATAGTCCATACCCTTATAAATTACGCAACGCAACTTGCTAACCATACCCTGGCTAAACAACCCACTTTTGCTTTGTGCATTGTAACTCCATTTTTCGCTTGACTTATCAAACACACAATATTTTTTATGAAAATTAGTACAAACTCCAGCTTGTGAGTATACTGAGTAACTGAAACAAGCTACTATTAATGTTAAAAGAATCTTTCTCATATTATTTCGCATTATTTGATTAAAGTATATGAATTTCTCAATGATTTAACTTTGGCTACAATTGCTTTGTAAACATCTTCTGTCATAACCAATTGTCTACCTCCACCTATTAAAGTTGCTTTTGACTCCTTATCGTTCTTACCACTAGTTGCATCTTTTTCAGTTAATTTATTGTATTCTGCTAATAAACCTTCAAAGTCAGTTTTTACAGAAGCAACATTTGGATCACTTTCATGTTTTTTTAAGAACTCAATCAAATTTTCCAAAGTATATTTTTGATCTGCCAAACGTTCAATAACAGGGCTGTTAGCCTCGAACTTCGCTAACTGAGTTGCAATGAATAAGCTTTCTAACCATCCACCTGCAACAACACATGCCAAAGTTGGGCCTTGTTTACTATCTTCTAAAGCTTCAAACGATGAGAAATAAACATCATCAGTAATTACTGCTAAAGAATCAGGAGTACCAATATTGCTTTCTAAACGTTTCAAAATTTCCGGGTTAATTGCAGTAGAAACACCAATTTGATCACCCATTGTTTTTACTGTTTTGAAATATTTTAATGCTTCAGAACCTATTTCAAAAATACTACAGTAGCTCAAATCACAACTATAAATCCCAAAATTAAGTGCTTTTAATTTACTATCGTTATAGTTTTTTTGATTATCAGGAGGATTTAAAAAAGAAATATTCTTTTGCTTACCACCAACCATTTTAATAAAGGTTAGCATTTCACCGGGAGATGGAACTTGGAAAAAAGTTTCAGAAACGGGAGTGTTGATGTTTGTCTCAACCTTTGCTGAATCCCCTCCATCGATGTCATCAGTTTTAGCATCCTTATCTCCACAACTTGTTAAGGCAATTCCTGTTAAAGTTAAAGCGATAAAATAATTTAGCTTTTTCATAGTCTAGTTATTTGATTATTAGTATAACATGAAACTTACGAGATACCTTAAGATCTTGTTTGTTTCACTTTTTGTTTTTTATGATTCTTTTATTAATTTATTTACTAATGAGGCTGCTTCATGAAATTCGATTGCAGAATAAACTTTTAATCCGCTGTCGTCAATCAATTTCTTTGCAGCTTCAGCATTTGTTCCTTGTAAGCGCACAATAATAGGTACATTAATATTCCCCATATTTTTGTATGCGTCAACAACACCTTGAGCAACTCTATCGCAACGAACAATACCACCAAAAATATTAACCAAAATGGCTTTTACTTTTTTATCCTTTAAAATAATTTTGAAAGCTTTTTCAACACGCTCTGCATTTGCAGTACCACCAACATCTAAGAAGTTAGCAGGCTCTCCACCACTCAATTTAATTATGTCCATTGTAGCCATTGCTAAACCGGCACCATTCACCATACAACCAACATTTCCATCTAATTGTACATAATTCAATTCAGCTTCACGAGCTTCAACATCAATTGGATTCTCCTCGGTTATATCGCGCATTGCTAAATAATCCGGGTGACGGAACAAGCCATTATCATCAAAACTTACTTTACTATCAACAGCGATAATTTTTTCATCACTCGTTTTTAAAACAGGATTAATTTCAAAAAGAGAAGCATCAATACTTTCGTACGCTTTATAAAGTGACATTACAAATTTCACCATTTCCTTGAAAGCATTTCCACTTAAACCAAGATTGAATGCAATTTTTCGAGCTTGGAATGCTTGCAAACCAACACGAGGATCAATCTCTTCTTTCCAAATTTTTTCGGGTGTTGTTTCTGCGACATGTTCAATGTCCATACCACCTTCGGTACTATAAACAATTGTATTGCGACCTTTAGCACGATCTAACAATACACTCATATAAAACTCCTTTGTTGGGGTTGCACCCGGATAATAGACATCCTGAGCCACCAATACTTTACTTACCTTCTTACCTTCCGCACTTGTTTGCGGAGTAATCAATTGCATTCCTATAATTTGAGAAGCTTTTTCTTTAACTTCTTCTAAGTTCTTTGCTAATTTAACTCCGCCACCTTTACCACGGCCACCTGCATGAATTTGAGCTTTTATTACAACCCAATCGCTATTGTATTTGGTTTTCATCTCTTTTGCAGCGGCAACGGCTTGTTCAGCTGTTTCTGCAACAATTCCTTCTTGAATAGCTACTCCAAAACTTTTTAATATGCTCTTTCCTTGATACTCGTGAATGTTCATAGTCTAATATACAGCTTCAAATATAACATTTTTTATTTTATTTCATTAATTTTATAAAAAAATGCTTTTTTAGACATTTTCTAAACTTTTATCCCCTTTTTAGTTATAAATACATGATAAAATATTTCTTAATAGTATTGTATTTATTGGGGATTCAGGCTACAAAAGCACAAATTGAATTCTCAACAACCTCAATTGATTTAGGAGAAATAAAAGAAGCTTATGAAATAAAAGCAGACATAATTATTCGCAATTCTGGCTCAAAAAAATTGTTTTTATTGAAGGCGGATTGTGATAAAGGAGTAAAAGTATTTGCAAGTAAGAAAACGATTGGAATTAATGATACTGCATTACTTGTTATTTCTTTTATTCCCGAAATTAGTGGCAGGTTTAACAAAGAAATAAAACTCTTTTCGAGTACCCAAAACAATGCATCTGAACTTCACCTAAAAGGTGATTTAATTAGTTTAAAAACTGATGATAAAACTGCTTGCTATTATTTTGGTAGACCAAATAAAAATATCGTCGTAAAAGAAACTCCTATAATTGTAAAAACAGATAATATTAAACGCGACAATAGTAACAAAATGCCTGACAATTCTTCCGAGCCTATTCAAACAAAAACTATCGCTGTTGAACCTCAAAAAACAGTAACAACTAATAGCGATGAGTTATCACCAATTTTATACAAACCAAATAATTTACTCTTTTTGGTGGATGTAAGTAACTCCATGAAAGATTCATTGAAGTTACCTTTACTTAAATTAGCACTTCATAAATTAATTAATGATGTACGAGATATTGATTTTATAACCATTGTAAGTTATGCTGACAGTGTAAAAATTCAGTCGGAAAATGTGAATGGAATAGAAAAGGAAAAATTACATTCAGTCGTGGATAAACTAAAGGCAAGAGGGCTAACTAAAGGCAGACAAGCAATCTTAAAAAGTGAAGATATTTTATTAGATCATTATATTAAAGAAGGAAACAATCAATTAATATTGGCTACTGATGGGAAATTTAACTTTTATAGTGATGATGAAAAAAAATTCATTTCTAAACAACAAAATTTACCTATAATCATGAGTGTAATTGGATTTGGCGATGATAAAGATGCCATCAAAAATTTGAAAGAAATTGCTGAAAAAGGGAATGGAAGTTTTATTCATATTAAGAAAAAGACAAATTGCCAAGAACTTTTAATGGATGAGATCAAACAAAGAAGTAAGAAAGAATAAAACAGTACTTTTAGAAAAACTATATATCATGAAAAAATTATTCTTTACTCTTATCGCTTTGACTTCTTTAAGTTTAAGTGCACAAACAATTGAATCTGGCAGTCATTCTACAACAGGATATGTAAAATCTGATGGGACAATTGAAAACTCTTCGCATTCAACAACCGGTTATATTAAAAATGACGGTACAATTGAAAACTCTTCCCATTCAACGATTGGTTATATTAAAAACGATGGCACTATTGAAAACGGAAGTCATAGTACGGTAGGATATGTTAAGAATGATGGAACTATTGAAAATTCTTCTCATTCAACAATTGGTTATGTAAAAAATGATGGAACAGTTGAAAATTCATCCCACTCTACAATTGGGCATGCAAGTGGTGTGAAGAAAGAATGGGCAGCGGTTGTTTTCTTTTTCTTTAAGTTTTAATTATTGTTTTAAGAATAAAATAATCAGACAATGTCATACTGAGCGGAGTCGAAGTATCATTGCCAGATTATTTTATACTCTTTATATTTATCTGTGTCACCCTTCGACTCCGCTCAGGGTGACGTTTATTGATAGTTTTTTATTTTCCGTACGATATAAAACAACTTTTGGATTTATCTTTTTGAAAATTTATGACTACTAAAATTTCATAAAAAGAATATTAATTCTCCATTTTGAATTACCTTTAGTTTATGAAAAAAGTAAGTATATTAATTACAACAATCGTATTTGGATTTCAGTTCTCAAGCTGCCAAACAAATACTAATAATAAATCAATTTCAGATAAAAAACCTATGGAAACTTCTTATAATAAAACTGATGAAGAGTGGAGAAAAGAATTAACTCCGGAACAATATCATGTACTCCGCGAAAAAGGAACTGAACGTCCATTTACTGGTAAATACACACTTACAGAGGATAAAGGAATTTATACTTGTGCCGGTTGCGGAACTGAACTCTTTACAAGTGATCAAAAATTTGACAGTCATTGTGGGTGGCCAAGTTTTGATAGTGAAATTGGTAAAGGAGACAAAATAAAAAAGATAAAAGATCTAACGTTAGGCATGTCGCGCACCGAAATTGTTTGCGCAAAATGTGGTGGACATTTAGGTCATATTTTTGATGATGGTCCAACAGCCACAGGAATGCGTTATTGCGTTAATAGTTTGAGTTTGGATTTCAAGAAAGATTCAACAGGAACGAAATAAATCTATTTATTCTTAACCTGAATAGTGTCAAAATAAGCGTATTTTAATTTGACTATGCGTATGCTTTTGTTGATTGAGTCTCTGATAACAATTGAATTAACCAGACTTGAATTAACATCATTCACAAAACTAGTTTCAGTAAGCAAGACATTGTTTTTATAATGCTTATCCGTTAATATCCACCCATTTTGATCATAATCATAGGTATGCTTATATGAAAGATTCACATTAGCATTGCTATTAAAAATTGCTGATAATAATTGTCCCTTTTCATTGTATTCAAATTGTTGATTTTGCTGGATCCAGGATGCAGCAACATAACTTTCATTTATACTGGTTATTTTACCATTCTTACTTAAAATAATCTCTTCTTTATAAGGTCTTTTTTCACTATTAAAGTAAATAACTTTTGTTTGATTTTCACCATAAGTAATTACCTTCATACTATCTGTGCTCAACAAAACCTGATTTCCTAAAATAAAATCGTTTTTACTTTGGGCAACATTGGTTTCTTTAAACCTATTTACATTTATTAAATGACGTGAAGAATCATAGTAATAATATCTGGTATCATAAAAACCATTTCCCAAGTGTTGTCTTTTCATCAACAATTTATTGGCTTCATTAAATAAGTGTGTAGTGCTAATAGTATCGTAGATGTAATCATTCATGGCATATGAATAGGCATTCCGAATTTTCCTTTTTCCTTTATATACCGGTGGCATTGAAACTTGCTTTTCAATTGTCTTCACAATATCCGTATAATAAAAACGGGTCATGTACCCATAGTTATTGAATTCGTAGTGCTCCACTAAGCTCTTGTCAACTGGAACTTCAAAATCTTTTTTATCAAGAATTTCGAAGATCACTTTTTTAATCTGATTTTGTTTAATGTATTCCGGATAGAATGAATATTCTTTTTTTAAAACAGTGGTATGATCTGGGACAAACAATTGTGAGAATGAGTGAAAACTCATAAAAACACAAATAATTATCAGGTTATGTTTTTTCAAATTGTTTTATTGCATCTAATACATTGTTTACAGGTAAACTACATGTATTGTTTTTACACACATAAATAAGTGTTTCATTTTCCTTCCATCGATTTTTTAAAAGAGGAAGGTTTGAAGCACTTTCACCAGTTACTAAAATCGTATTTGTAGCGTAATGTTTATGCAGACCTAATAATATTTCATCAACATTGTTACCAACAATCACTATTTCGTAAAATGGCTTTGTTAAATTGAGAGCCAGGCAGCCCCAGTTACTATATCCGCCGCCATATTGATGTAATTCATCTAAAAATAAATGGAGCATTTTTTGAGCTTTTTCAATGTATTCAGGCTTGTCCATTATTTTCCCCAAAGCAAATAAATTCAGAGCCATTTGTGAATTGGAAGATGGGATCACATTATCCGAAGTTTCTGTTTGCTGTGTGATTAACTGTTTATGATTAGAATTAGTATAAAAAAACAGTTGATTTATTGAATTTGAAAAATTCTGAAACACTAAATCAGTTAATTGTTTTGCTTGTTCTAAATATTTTTCATTTTTATCAATAACAAATACACTTAACAAAGCTTCAATTGTAAAAGCATAATCATCTAAAAATGCGTCTATTTTTGAGTTTCCGTTTTTATAAATACGATATAATTCGCCGGTTTCTTTTAATTGATGTTTTAAAATAAAATCACAATTAGCAATGGCGATTTTTTTATAATCATAATTCCCAAAAGTAATATAAGCATTAGCAAAAGCTTTTGCCATCAGGGCATTCCAACTCGTTATACTTTTATCATCTAATCCCGGTTTTACTCTTTTTAATGCAGAGTTTTTTAATTTTTCTTTGCAATTTTTAATCTTCGAATTTAATATTTCAAGAGTTAAGTTATGTTTAGAAAGAATAATTGAAATGTCTTCTGAACGCATTAAAATATAATTGTCATCTTCCCAATAGCCTTTTTCGTTTATTTGAAAATAATCGGCAAATAATAAATAATCATCTTTCAGTAAACTTTTTAATTCTTCTTCGTTCCAGACATAATACTTCCCTTCCACTCCTTCGCTATCTGCATCATAAGCTGAATAAAAACAACCTTCTTCCTTCAACCATTCTTGTTTTACAAACGACAATGTTTCTTCAACTACTTGTTTATATAAAGTGTTTTTTGTTAATCGATATGCTTCGCAATACAAGCTTACTAATTGCGAATTATCATATAACATCTTTTCAAAATGAGGTAATTTCCAAATACCATCAGTGCTATATCTTGCAAAGCCACCGTGCAATTGATCGTAAATACCGCCATTGGCCATCTTCGTTAATGTCAAATTAACATGATCTAAAATTTCCAGATCATTGTATAAATAACCATATCTCAACAAGAATAAATAATTATTTGGTAATGGAAACTTAGGTGTTTTATTTGGCCCGCCATTTACATTATCAAAACGTTCTTTCCATTTCGAGATACTTTTTTTTAAAGCTTCTTCAGTATCAATATTCTCAGGGTATTTAGTTGTTGCAATTAATTCTTTTGTTTCATCGTCAGATTTCTTTTTATCGTCATCTATTTTTTCTTTATCATTTTTAACTTCTAACTCTCCGTTATCTTCATTTTTTGTCATTAAGGAATCTTTATTTCTAGAAGTTACAGCTTGTATAGGTACTGTTACAACATTCATCACACGTAATGTTTGAATTTCTACACTCGCACTCATTCCTGGTCTAAATGGAACGGGATTATTTTCGTTGATCAAATATGCATACGATTCTCTAATCAATCTTATTTTCACAACAAAATTTGTGACTTGATCAATTGATACGCCCG
>JABDBZ010000040.1 GCA_013288385.1 Bacteroidota bacterium | reverse complement strand
CCATTAATTGTTCCTTGCGGTGCTGCTTTTAAATTTGCTTCACTCATCAACAAATCATTGAAACGAATTTGATCTGGCATAATATCTATTTTCCCAACTATGTTATATGTAACATTTGTATAATCAACTTTTACTTCACTACTAAATAAATTCAAATTACCCTCAATTAAAATTTTATCAGCAGTTCCATGTATTTTTCCTTCGCCCCTAATAAATCCTTGTTTAATGGTTAATAAACCTTCAAGGATTGGATTTAATAATTTAATGTTTAAAGGATTTGCACTAAAATTAATATCAATTGATTCGTCTGTTTTATCAAGATAATAATTACCCTTGAAAGACACATTTTTTACTGGATTTCCCTCTTCGTCCGTTAATCCCAAGGTAGAATAGCCATCTAACTCCAATCTTTTTTCATTGGTTATATAATCACTTTTTAAAATCAATTCACCAACTAAATTATCATTGAATTTAAATTTTGTGAGATCGAGAGAGCTTGTTAAGGTTATGTTTTTACCGGCATCCTGTAATTTAATTGCCCCATTCATTTCTCCGCTTAATTTTATTTTAAAGGGAGTTAAAAGTGGATTGAATTGGTCGAGAACAACTTTTCGGGTAATAAGGCTAAGCGAATCAGTTTGTTTATCAGAGAGTATTCCGCTAATATCAATCGACTGATTTTTGTTTTCAAAACGTAATGGGTTCACAGTAATATTACCACTGGTATCAATTAAAGTAGGATTGCTTGTCACCATTTTCCAGGTACTGTCTTTAGCCGTAATATTAAAATCATTATATGTAAAAGTTGCCAAGTGATTTTCAAATGAAATTTTTCCGTTGAGTTTACCGGAAGTATTTGGTGTATCGTTGCTTTTCCATTCTATATTGTATTTTGTTGCAAGATCTTGTGAAACGATGTACATGAAATAATTATTCAATTTGATGCTATCCGTTAATTGAATATCGCTTCCCTTGAACACTAAATTGATTTTATTATTTTTCGAAAAAGATTCAATTATATTATTATTGAATTTAATATTTGCAGCTTCAATAAGTGGTGATTTCAAATTGAAATTTAGTAAATTGATTGCTGCATCAAAGTCACCGGTCATAATAGTATTTGGACTAATCATTAAACTATTCACAAATAATTCTTTGATGACATCGAATTTTTTGATGGCAAGTTTAAATTTGAAGGCATCTTTGTAAAGAGTCTTTCCTTTATTTTTTGCAAAAAAAGTTGGGTAGTATGAATTTAAAGTTTGATTGAAAGCAAAAGGTAAATCTGTTAGAGTATACTTTCCTTCCATATCTAAATTGAAATAATTTGAAGTGATATGAATATTTTTGTCTTCTGTAGTTTGGTCAAGATTTAAGTCGAAAGTGCTTATTTTATATGTCTTTTTATTGTTTTTGTAAATTGTATTATCAAAGTTAATATCACCGGTTAAATTATTAATATTATCACCTTTTAACGTAATTAATATTTGCGTTGAAAAATCAGCTTCATCTTTAGTGAAGTTGAGTTTTTTCAAGTTCAAATTATTTACTGTTGAAATAAAATCCATCTCTGGAACTTTATTGGTAAAATGAATATTACCATTGAAATCAAAATTAGCGTTAGGATCTGTGCATGCTACTATGCCATTAAATGTTTTCTTTAAAAAGGTTCCATCAACTTTGACGTTTGTATAATTATAACCGTTAAAAAACAAACTGTTTATATTACCGGCTAATGAAGCGTTTATTTTATCTACGCTTACTCCTTTACCATCTAATTTAACATCGCAACTTAAATTTGATAAGTTAGAATTTCCAATTACAGCTCCTAAATTAAAATTTGATGTTTTTATTTTCCCATGATAAACCAAGTCATCGGCGGTTTTGCCTGTTTTTATTGCAATATCTGTTAAGATAGAACCGGCCGATGTTCTTAAATTTCCATAGATATTAAAATCATTTATTAGGCCGTCAAATTTCCCGTTATAATCTATTACTCCCAAACTTTTTAATTGTTTTGGTATCGGCAATTTTTTATTTTCTTTAAACGGATAATTAGGAATTTGAATAAGATCATAATAAGAAGTTGAAAGTCTTTTAGCATTAAAATGCAAATAGCTGTTTTGAAAATCAGGTAAGCCTGAAAGCGTTAAATCACCTACAAACTCAGTATTTTTTTTGTATTTTAATTTAAATCCAATTAATTTAATGTCGTTTACAAAACCTTTAATTTTCCCTGAAAGTTTTAAAGTGTCCTCCAAACCAACCAACTCTTCGGTAAAAAAAGCAATGTCTTTCGTAAATATTTTTGTGTTGGGATTAAACTCAACATCCATATTCACCTTGTTTAAAAAATCGCTGTATGAATTCCAGTCATCATATTTAAAATGGATTTTGCCTTTGACATCAGTGCCCGGAGTTTCAATAACTAAATTATTACACACCAATTCTTTTTCACTTACTTTTACATCACTCGAAAGATCGTTCAACACAAAACCACTTTGCTCATAAAAAGTTAAATGAGATAATTTAATTCCGAATGTATCTGCATCAAATTTAATATTCGAGAACTTGCCGGATAAGTTATTCACCCGAATATTATTGAAATTAACAGACTGCGTAATCTCAGTATTCAAATTCTCATTCTTAAATTGGAAATCAATATTTTTTAAAATTAAATCGTTAAATCCTACATCCCAACCTTTTGTGGTGTCTTTTTCTTTTACACCTGAAGTAAAATAATTAATAAGAAATTGAAAATTGAGAGTACTATCTTTTTTATGAATAAATAATTTGGAAGTTGTATTTGAAACAATAATATTTTCGAAATTAATTTTTTTATTTTTATAATCGAACTTACTCAAATCAACAATAATACTGCCGCCATTAATGAGCGTATCTTTTTGTTGATCCTCCATATAAACACCTTTTAACTCGGCCCTTTTAAAAAAATCAATTTCAACGAGATCTATTTTTATTTTCGTATTTAACTCTGAACTCAAATATGCAGTTGCTTTTTGTGCTAACCAGGTTTGAAAACCATAAGTCTTAACCAAAAAGAAAAGAGTGGTAGTTAACAATAGCACTACTATTGCTAAATACATAAGGCTTTTTAGTATAATTCTTGTAACTTTGCGCATTGGGTCAATCCTCTAAATTAAGGATTTTTAGGAGCTTAAAAACCGAAAAAATGCAAAATCTGAACACATTCATATTGGCGATCGAAAGTAGCTGTGATGATACGTCCTGTGCGGTTTTGCATAATAACGAGGTATTAAGTAATGTTACAGCAAATCAAAAAATTCATGAGCAATATGGTGGCGTAGTACCTGAATTAGCAAGTAGAGATCATCAAAAAAACATTTTACCGGTTGTAGATGCTGCAGTAAAAAAAGCCAACATTTCTCTTTCACAAATTAATGCTATTGCCGTAACAAGAGGTCCGGGATTAATGGGGAGTTTATTAGTTGGATTAAATTTTGCGAAATCTTTGTCGTTATCTTTAAACATTCCTTTGATTGAAGTGGATCACATGCAAGCGCATATAATGGCTCATTTTATTAAGGATAAAGATCAAGCTATTCCAACTTTTCCTTTTATTTGTTTAACTGTTAGTGGTGGTCATACACAACTAGTAAAAGTAAGCGATTATTTAAAATTTGAGTTGATGGGTCAGACTTTAGACGATGCTGTGGGGGAGGCTTTTGATAAAGCGGCAAAAATTATGGGACTTCCATATCCTGGTGGACCATTAATTGACAAGTATGCGCAACAAGGCAATCCGAATCGGTTTAAATTTGCAGATGCGAAAATCCCGGAATACAATTTTAGTTTTAGTGGCATCAAAACTTCTTTTCTTTATTTTATTCAAAAAGAGCAAAATGTAAATCCAAATTTTGTTCAGGAAAACATGAATGATATTTGTGCATCTTATCAATATCACTTAATTGATGTATTGATAAAAAAAACAAAATTACTTTTGAAAGATACCGGTATTAAAAATTTGACAATTGCCGGTGGAGTTTCTGCCAACTCTGAATTGCGAAAGCAAATCAAAGTACTAGAAAAAGAAATAAATATCAATACCTTTATACCGCAATTTGACTATTGTACCGATAATGCAGCTATGATAGGCATTACGGCTTATTATAAATTTCAAAATAAGCAATTTTCAAGTCTTAATATTACACCATTTACGTCCTAAACTCTTTAAAAATCAAAGATAATTGCTTACTTTTGCGGCCTCATGATTTCAGTAAATTCAGTAACGGTTTCCTTTGGCGGATATAATTTATTCGACAATATTTCTTTTTTAATTAATCAGAAAGACAGAATTGGTTTGGCCGGTAAAAACGGAGCAGGTAAAAGTACATTGCTTAAAATATTATCGGGCAATCAAAATCCAACAAAAGGCGAAATCTCAATGCCGAAATCATGCACTATCGGTTATTTGCCACAAGATATGATTCATCAACATGGACGAAGTGTTTTTGAGGAAACAGAAACTGCATATCATGAAATTCAAAAATTAGAATTGCGTATTGATGAAATTAATCATCAATTAGAAACGCGTTCTGATTATGAAAGTGATTCGTATGCAAAATTAATTGAAGAGCAAACAGATGTGTACACACGTTTGGATATGTTAGGTGCTGCAAATAGAACTGAAGAAATAGAAAAAATTTTAAGGGGATTAGGTTTTGATAGAAAAGACTTTGATCGCCAAACTGCTGAATTTAGTGGTGGTTGGCGTATGCGAATTGAATTAGCAAAACTACTTTTACAAAAACCGGATATTCTTTTATTAGATGAGCCAACCAATCACTTGGATATTGAAGCCATTATGTGGTTGGAAGAATTTATGGAAACATTTGCAGGTGCTGTGATGCTAATCAGTCACGATAAAACTTTTTTAGATAGCGTTACAAATCGAACTATTGAAATTTCTAATCAAAAAATTTACGATTACAAAACAAATTATTCACGCTATTTAGTTTTAAGAAAAGAACGGAAAGAGCAACAAGAAAATGCTGCAAAGAATCAACAGAAAATAATTAATCAAACGGAAGTATTAATTGATAAGTATCGTGCTAAAGCAAGTAAAGCTGCTTTTGCGCAATCGCTCATCAAAAAATTAGACCGCATGGAAATTGTTGAAGTGGATGATGACGATAATTTGAGTATGAATTTTCGTTTTCCAAAACCTGCGCATAGTGGTAAAATTGTATTAACAGTTGAAAATGCCGGTAAAACTTATGGTGACAAACGTATTTTTTCAGATGCAACATTTATTATTACAAAAGGTGAAAAAATAGGATTAGTAGGAAGAAATGGCGAAGGAAAAAGTACAATGATGAAAATGTTCGCCAAAAAAATTGAGTTTGATGGAACTGTGCAATCAGGTCACAGTGTGATGATGGGTTATTTTGAGCAAGATCAGGAAGAAAAGTTGGATACAAAGAAAACAGTTTTTGAAACAATTGATGAAGCAGCTGTTGGTGAAGTACGCAAACAAGTTCGTGGTTTATTAGGTTCTTTTTTATTTAGAGGAGAAGATATTGATAAAAAAGTGCAGGTATTAAGTGGAGGTGAACGTGGACGATTGGCATTATGTAAATTATTGTTGGAGCCATACAATTTGCTATTGATGGATGAACCAACAAATCACTTAGACATTCGCTCAAAAGATATTTTAAAAAGAGCTTTGATTGATTACGAAGGTACTGTTGTAATGGTTAGCCATGATCGTGATTTTATGAAAGGAATCTGTAACCGTTTATTCGAATTTAGAGATGGTCACGTAAAAGAACATTTATGTGATATTGAAGAGTTCATGCAAAAACGAAAAGTTGAACGTTTAAATGAATTGGACCTTGATAAAAAAGAAAAGGTTGAAAAGCCGGTTGTTGAAACTCGAAACTCAAAACCTGAAACTTCAAATAGTGAGACTGAAAAAAAACAAATACAGAGTAAATTAAAAAAAGCAGAAGATTCTATTGAAAAGTTAGAACAACAAATAAAAGAAGCAGATGAGAAATTGGCAGATCAAAGCAATTATGATAAGTTAATGAATGATCAGGTATTCTTTTCTAATTATTCCCAATTGAAATCCAGATTAGAAGAAGAATTGATTAAATGGGAGGACCTATCCAATCAATTGAATTCATAAAATTTGTGAAACTTCATTTCCTTACATCCGTATAAGGATTAAAATAATGGCGATTAAGAAACATATACCTAATACAATTACATGTGGTAATTTATTATGTGGTTGTATTGCCATTTTGCAAACATTTGAGGGTAATTTAGTAATGGCATCTTATTTGGTTGGACTTGCCGCCATACTTGATTTCTTTGACGGTTTTTTCGCACGTTTATTAAAAGTGAGTTCTCCAATAGGAAAAGATTTAGATAGTTTGGCAGATATGATAACATTTGGACTTGTTCCTGGTTTGATGATTCATCGGATGTTGAGCATGGGTTATTTAGTAAATCATCAGGCTTATGAAGTAATTATTAATCATCAATGGATGGTTTATATTCCATTATTAATCCCAATTTTTTCAGCTATTCGCTTAGCTAAATTTAATAATGATACACGTCAAACCGACGCTTTTATTGGTGTACCAACTCCGGCAAATGCAATATTAATATGCGCTATTCCATTAATTGTAAATTGGAATACACAATTTGAATTAAAAAATTCCGAATATATTCACTTTTTAATACAACCATATTCTTTATTGTTTTTGTCAGTGGTGATGTCGTTTTTACTTGTCGCAGAACTTCCTCTTTTCTCTTTAAAATTTAAACAGTTTTCATGGAAAGGAAATGAGATTCGTTATGTGTTTTTAATTTTGAGTTTGATAAGTCTCATCTTATTTCAATATTTAGGTTTAGCAATAGCCATAGTATTGTATGTTGGTTTATCAATATTGAACAATGTGTTTTTTAAGCCAACCTCCCAAAGTAATTAACCAATTCAGTTAATTATAAACAATCCCAAAACTCTCATTTTTAAATTGCTTTTAACTTGTTAATTTAGCACTTCTATTTAAAAAGAAATGGCAAAATTCATAGCAAATATTAATGTAATGCCTTTAAAAGCATTATTAGATCCACAAGGCAAAGCAGTTACTGGCTCAATGAAAAATTTAGGCTTACCCGAAATTGAAAACGTTCGTATAGGAAAACATATTACCTTAGAAATTGAAGCAGCTTCAAAAGATGCGGCAAATGTGAAGGTTGATGAAGCTTGTAAAAAACTGTTATGCAATCAAATCATGGAAGGATATGAATTCTCTTTAGCGGAATTAAAATAATTTTTCGTTATTCCTTTAATTCCTTTACATTTGAAAACTTAATAAAATTTAAAACTTAAATCATAAAACATGAGTTATCTATTTACCTCAGAATCTGTGTCAGAAGGACACCCGGATAAAGTAGCTGATCAAATTTCAGATGCCTTAATTGATAATTTTTTGGCATTCGACCCAAATAGTAAAGTTGCTTGCGAAACGCTTGTAACAACTGGTCAGGTAATATTAGCCGGCGAAGTAAAGTCAAAAGCTTATTTAGATGTGCAAGAAATTGCACGCGAAGTAATTCGTAAAATTGGTTACACGAAATCAGAATATATGTTTGAGGCTAACTCATGCGGTATCTTATCTGCCATTCATGAGCAATCTGCAGACATTAATCAGGGTGTAGATAAAAAGAAAAAGGAAGAACAAGGTGCAGGTGATCAAGGGATGATGTTTGGATATGCAACTAATGAAACGGATAACTATATGCCATTAGCTTTAGATTTGGCTCATGGTATTTTATTAGAGTTAGCCGCATTACGTAGAGAAAATAAAGAAATTAAATATTTACGTCCGGATGCTAAATCACAAGTTACTTTAGAATACGATGATAATAATAAACCTATTCGCATTGATGCAATTGTTGTTTCAACACAACATGATGATTTTGATGCTGAACAAAAAATGTTGGCGAAAATTAAAAAGGATATAGTTGATATTTTAATTCCTCGTGTAAAAAAGAAATATCCTAAATACGCACACCTGTTTAATAATAAAATTAATTACCACATTAACCCAACAGGTAAATTTGTAATTGGTGGCCCGCATGGTGATACTGGTTTAACTGGTCGTAAAATTATTGTAGATACCTATGGTGGAAAAGGTGCTCATGGTGGTGGCGCGTTTTCAGGAAAAGATCCTAGTAAAGTAGATCGTTCTGCTGCATACGCAACTCGTCATATTGCGAAAAATTTAGTTGCTGCAGGTGTATGTTCTGAAGTATTGGTTCAGGTTTCATACGCAATTGGAGTTGCACAACCTATGGGTATTTTTATTGATACTTATGGAACTGCAAAAGTAAAATTGACAGACGGACAAATTGCAAAAGTTGTTGAAAGTGTTTTTGATATGCGTCCATACTTTATCGAACAACGTTTTAAATTACGTACACCAATGTATAGCGAAACTGCTGCATACGGACATATGGGTCGTAAAAACGAAACAGTTACCAAAACATTTAAAGCACCAGATGGAAAAACAAAAACAATGAAAGTTGAATTGTTTACCTGGGAAAAATTAGATTACGTTTCTAAAGTAAAAACAGCATTTAAAATCAAGTAATATTTTATTACATATAAATTATAAGAGTCCTGCTTTGCAGGACTTTTTTATTTGGAACAGCTGTGTTTATTAACCGCAGAGGTCGCAGAATGCTTTATGCAAATGGCTCTGCGATCTTTGCGTGTTCTTTATGCGGGTTGGAGATCTTTGCGACCTCTGCGGTTAAATAAGTGCTCAGTAATTTTTGAAGTATTTATTGTTAAAGTAATAAATCTAAATAGATTTAGCTTTAAATTTGTTCTAAAATAAACCGTTTTTAGCATGAAAAAAGTTATCATTTTATTATTTGCAATCTTATTATCTAATTCATTTTATTCTAATCCAGGCGATACAACTTGGGTTACCGCGTTTAATCTACGTAAACTAACATACACGGGAGCTTACGATACTACTGTTGCATTTCCAACAAATTTTTCTTCCAACAAAGTATTAATGTATTTAACTATTGGTAGATATACTTGTCCCGGAAACCCACAGTATTGTGGAAGTTGGGATTATACATTTGATATGATTTTAAAACCTCAAGGAAATGATACAGTACAAATCGGAAAGTACATTACACCTTATGCTACTAATTGGGTGCCCAATGTAAATAAGCATGAGTATGTTTTAGATGTAACTGATTATGCGAAATTAATGAATGGCACAAACGGACTCCAATTTATTTTTGATGGATACAGTTATGGATTTACGGCAACAATTAAATTCGCATTTATTGAAGGTACGCCCTATCAAAATGTAGTTGACATAAAGCGAATTTATAAACGCAATTATTATTATTTTGGTAACACACCAAATCAAATAGAAAATCAATTAACAAACAATGCCGTTTCAACAGGAAGTAATATTTCTCGTTCAATCATTAAAAATTTTATTTCCGGTCATGGTTCTGATAATAATACTTATTGCTTGGAGTTTTGTGCAATGACTTATAGTTTATTAATAGATAATACTTTTAATACTTCAAAATCTGTTTGGAGAAATACATGTGGTTTCAATCAAGTGTATCCGCAAACGGGCACTTGGGTTTATGATCGTGCCAACTGGTGTCCGGGCGATGTTTCATATCCATACATTCACGACGTGAGCTCCATGATCACTTCTAATGCAACACATAGCGTAAATATTGATATGCCAAATTACGCGAACGCAAGTGGGCAAGCTTGTTATTGTTTGGAAACACAATTGATCACATATTCAGCCCCAACATTTTCTAACGATGTTGGAGTAGAGTGGGTGTATGGTCCAAATTCTGATGACGATGCAATACGTGATAATCCTACATGTTCTAGCCCACGCATCCTAATAAAAAATTATGGTTCAAATAATTTAACGAATGCGATCATTACTTATTCTATAAATAATGTCGCGGCACAATCATTTACTTGGACAGGTAATTTAAATTATTTGGATACAGTTTCCATGTGGTTACCAGGCTCTAGTACAATCTTTCCAACACCAAGTTCAACAAATAATATTTTTGCCGTAAACGCAACAACAAACGGAGATCAAAATATATATAATAATAAAATGTTTACATATTTTGAAGCTTCTGCGCAGTATCATACACAAAGGATGGTTATTAATATGTTAACCAATGCATCCATGAATGGTCCTTATAGTGAATCAAGATGGTTTTTATATGATGAAAGCAATAATTTAGTTGCAAGTAGAAATAATGCAAATATTAATACCAACTATAATGACACGGTAAATTTAAATGACGGCTGTTATAAATTAATTATTAATGATGATGGTTGCGATGGCCTCAGTTGGTGGGCTAATTCGGCAGCTGGTACAGGATATGTTCGTTTGAAAGATGCTAATGGAAATGCTTTAAAATATTTAAATGCTGATATCGGTTGCCAGTTAATTGAGCGCTTTAGCATCAATACAAATTTTACCGGTTTACATACATATAATATTAATGAACGAATAGATGTATATCCTAACCCATTCAATTCTACTTTTAATATTCAATTTTCTTTGGCTACATCCAAACAAGTTAAAATGCGTTTGTTAAGTATTGATGGAAAAGTTTTGAAAGAAGAAACGTATGCTAAAGTAATGGAGAACACCGTGAAAATTGATGTAAAAGAATTACCAAATGGAATCTATTTTGCGGAATTAAACGTGGATGGTGTGAAGAGTATTAAGAAAGTAGTGAAACAGGAGTGATTCTGAATAGGAGCTTTTTATTAATAAATTTTTAGTAACTTAGATAAATGAGAAAAGCATCTTATAAAATATTTTTCATTTGCTGTTTATTTTTTAGTATGACTAAATATTTTGCTCAAGATCCTAAACTCGACTTTCATAATTTAAAACCAATCCTTTTTAAAACAGAAAAGCCACTTTTGTTTTTTTCTTCTATTCCGCAACCATCTCTTCAAACGGATCTTTCATTTGCAAAAGCATTTCACGCAACTAAACGACCAATGTTTTGTAAAATGGAAGATAATTTGCACAAACGCCTTAATGTTTGGATAGTTCTGAGAGCCGGAAGTGATGCTGATTACAGAAAGTTAATTGTGACTGAAAAATAAATTTAGAATTATTTAATTCTCATGTCCATTTCAAATTGATCAATATAGTTTTCTAACCCAAATTTTTTCAAAGCACTTATTTTAGTTACTAGCCTTTCTTCAATATTGTTTATTTTGATATTAGTTGAAACTTGGGCTATGCCCCAAAATAGTTTTGTCCAATTTGTTTCTGTATCATTTATTATTTCAAACTGTGCGAGATAACCAATTTCACTATTGATTGCGAAAAAACCAATAAGTTCATTCGACTCATAAGCTTCGTAAAATTTATAATTATCTCTTCCTGCTTGTAAAGCTTCTTTGCAATTATCCCAGGAATAGGAGTCTTGATTTGGAATTTTATCCCATTTAATATTCTCAAATGTTATTTTCTTAATACTAGTATTTCCTGAATTTATTATTTCTCCTTTGAAGCATTTAAGAGTTCTTGTTTTTTTAAAACCAATATCAGAATAGACTTTAATTGCACGGTGGTTTTCTGTTATTACTTCAAGTCGACACATTGAAATCCCACTTTTAAAAAACTCAGGAAAAGCATGTGTATAAATTTGATGAATAATTTTTTGACCTCTATATTCCTTTAGAACACCCGTACCGGTATTAAATGCAACTAGTTCTCCATTTTGGCTATCTATTCCATTAATGATAAAAGCAACCAACTTTTCATTATCAAACATGCCATATGAAAGTTCGTAGTTTACTCTTGCTGCTTTCCAACGTTTTTCATAATAGTATATTTCAGTTGGCATTTTTACAAAATAATCAGAAAATGAAAGCAGAAAACATTCTACGATTTTATCTATTGAGATACTATTAAGATTTTTTATTTTCACTTTTGATTTATATAATGCTAATTTAATTCATGTTTTCGAATTATCTCCTGAAAATAATGGATTTATTATTATTTCTAAATAATTAGGATTTATGAAAATGCTTTTGGATTTTTACGAATAGGAAATTTATAACTCCTTAAACGTATTGAAAAAGAAAATTTCATATCTATTCCCGATCATATTATTGTTCATTTTTGGTAAATCGAATTACTATTCTCAAAACATAGTTAAGAATCCATTTAAACTTTTTGTGATTGGAGATGCAGGTGAAAGGGATACGACGGGATCAACACTTTTAGCACTTAAAAATGAGTTGCTAAAAAATCCGAATAGCGCTGTTATTTTTTTGGGAGACAACTGTTATAAAAAAATTCTTGGTGGAATTGTGAATCTGGAGATGAAAGGATTTGATAAAAGTAAATTGGCTAAAAAAAGAATGATGTCACAAATTAATTCTTTAGAAGGATATAAAGGAGCAGCTTATTTTGTTCCAGGTAACCACGATTGGTGGAATAGGATTTCTATAAAGAAAGGAAAAAAGGTTTTGCTTCGCGAGGAACAATTTGTTGAAAGTGCATTAAGGATTTTCCCTAATTTAAATAATAATGCTGAAGAAACATTCTTGCCAAAGAATGGGGAACCTGGTCCGGTAACAAAAGAATTTGGTAATAAATCCATCCGAATTATTTTTATCGACACTTATCGTTTGATTTTAGAGGAAACGAGAAACAAGAAAAAAAATGAAATTCTCGACAAATTTTATGCTGAGTTAAAAAGCGAATTAGTTGAGGCAGAATTAAAGAATCAGAAAATTATTTTAATTGCTCATCATCCAATTGTTGCCAAAGGAAAGCATTCGCAACCAATGCCTTTCTCACAGAAAATAAGTAAGCGTTTTGCAAATTCGAATATTAATTATAAACCGTATAAAAAAATTGCTGGAATAATTGACAGTCTCATAAAACCTTATTCTAAACTTGGTGTTTATTTTATAAGTGGACACGAACATTCTTTGGAATACATGGTGAAAGACGGAATTCATTATATCATAAGTGGAGCCGGAAGTAAAATTGATAAAGTAAAATTTAATGATATTTGTATTCCCAATGAGTGTTTAATGTGGAATCAAGAAGGTTTTTTTGAAATAGATTTTAATGAAAATAACGAATCAGTATTTTTATTTCATGATAGCGGCGATAAAAAAGGAATAAGTTCAAAATGCGTGCAGGGCTGTGAGAATTGAATTACTGTGATTGCTATAGGTCTAGAAAATAGTTTTTAAAATTTCTTCTTTTTTGGATGTTGTCTTGTATCGTAAAAAACCAAAAGATCTATTTGGTTTTTCTGTATCCGATAAATGAGAAGATTGTGTTTTGTTGCTAAAACTTCATGAATATTTTTTTTACCTGAGCTTTTAAATTTTATAGAATCTGACCCAATTTGATGTATTACTTTTTGGGTATTGAGAATCAATTTTTCTATTTCTTTCTGAGTCCATTCTTTTTCGAGATATTTTATTATTTTATCAAAACTAGTAATTGCTCCGGTTGACCAAATTATTTTTTTAGCCATTTATCATATTTTTTCATGACCTTGTTATTTGATGTGCCTCCACCATTATCAAGTTCCTTTAATGCTAATTGAATATCAGCTTTTACATCGTCGTGGAGTTCATCCCAAAGATCAGCATCCTCAGTTTTGATAAGATTTTTTATTTTTTTAATTAAAGGCTTACTCTCAATATTTAAAATTAATTGAGTGAGTTTTACTTTTTCAGAATGAAGGTTCATGAAACTTGATTTTATTATAATCAAAGATACAAATTTTCAAGTGTATAAACAATCCTATTTTTTCTTTTTTGGTTCCGCACCTTTCACTTCTTTCCAGCCTGTAATATCTCTGATAACAACTGAAGCACAAGTCAAACCAAACACAGCAGGCAAATATGAAATTGTGCCATAAGCCGATTTTTTAAACTTACTACCATCAGTGTGCATAATTGAAAATTTGGCCGGCAACTCAGTACTAAAAACGCATTTTACTCCTTTGTAAATATTCATATAGCGCAGACGTTTACGAACATATTGCGCCATCGGACAAGCGTGTGTGTCTTTTATATCAACAACCTTTAATTTAGTAGGATCCATTTTACCACCAGCTCCCATACTCGAAATAATTTTTTGATTATTCCAATAGGCAGTTTGTATCAAATATAATTTAGGAGAAATGCTATCTATCGCATCAATAATATATGTGAACTTTTGTTTTAAAAAATCCTTCATATCATCAGGTGTTTTAAATTCGTTGATGGCAGTAATATCACAATCAGAATTAATATCTTTTAACCGTGCGTACATCAAATCGGCTTTATTCATCCCGTGTGTACTACTCAATGCTTGTATTTGTCGGTTACGATTTGTTGGATCAACAGTATCCCCATCAATAATTGTCATTTTACCAACCCCGGCTCTGCAAATGGCTTCTGCAGCATAACCACCAACTCCTCCCAAGCCAACAACTAAGACATGCGCGGCATTTAATTTTTCTAATCCTTTTTGTCCAACCAATAATTTGGTCCGCTCCATCCACTGTGTTTCCATTGTTCTATTTTTTTGAAGAAGTTTTTCCTTTAGAATTAATAAGATCTATATCAAAAACAGTTTTAAAATTTTCTTCTATTTGCATTTGAATAATTTCATCATTTACACCCAATAGTTCTCCGGCTTTTAAATACACGTATTTTATAGAGAGATCAGCATTATCCGTTTCTAAAAAAAAGCGTTTACGTCCAATTGCTTTAATGGCTTTGGCGGCCGGACTATCATATGCCAATAAGGCTTTTCCAAAAGAAAAATAATAACCTTCAGAAGTTAATATGCGAGCTATATTTTCGTTATTATTAAATCCGTGAATGATAACCGGAACTTTATTATCATTTAAATTGAGGCAGTTGATCAGCTCATTAAAAGCTTTTACGCAATGAATGATAAGAGGTTTTTTAAGTTCGTTCGCTAATTTAATATGTTCAATAAAAACTTTTTCCTGCAAATTAAAATCTACTTTACTCAATTTATCTAAACCACATTCACCAATTGCTAAACACCTTTTTTCTTTGGCAAGATCTTTTAATTTCTTAAGATCACTTTCATACGTTTTATCAATATACCAGGGATGCATTCCATATGAATAATACCCGGTTCGTTCACCTTTTCCAACATATAAATTTACTAGCTCTAATTGAGCATCATAAATTTCGGCGTGAGTATGTATGTTAATAAACACAGGTAAAAATTAAGAATAAGCTTATTCAAATAAGTCTTCAATATTAGTAAATTACACCTTATTTAATAAATTAAATGAGTGTAGATTATAACAAGCTAACGTCAATAACCTTTCAAAAACTAAAAGAGATAGTTGGTGAACAATATATGTATACTGATGTTGAAAGGCTTGAAAAATATGGATCTGATGAAACAGAAGACCTTGTTTTTTTACCTGAAGTAGCAGTTTGTCCACAAACTGTTGAACAAATCTCTGAAATTGTAAAACTTTGTAATCAACGTAAAATATCTGTTACAACACGTGGTGCAGGCACAGGTTTGAGCGGAGGCGCTTTACCAATAAAAGGTGGTGTTGTATTGAGCATGGAGAAATTCAATAAAATTTTAAATATTGATACACGTAATTTGCAAGCTACTGTTGAACCGGGAGTGATCAATTATATTTTTCAGGAAGAAGTTAAAAAGCTGGGATTGTTTTATCCACCTGATCCTGCGAGTTGGGGAAGCTGTAGTCTGGGTGGTAACATAGCCCATAGCAGTGGTGGACCAAAAGCGGTGAAGTATGGTACAACACGTGATTATGTTTTAAATTTAGAAGTTGTTTTGGCAAATGGCGAAGTAATTTGGACAGGTGCCAACACGTTGAAATATTCCACCGGATATAACTTAACGCATTTGATGGTGGGGAGTGAAGGAACATTGGGTATTGTAACTAAAATTGTTTTTAAACTAATTCCTTTACCGAAGCATGATCTTCTCATGTTGGTCCCATTTAAGAATGCAGAAAGTGCCTGTGAAGCCGTAGGGTCTGTTTTTAGAGCTGGAATTACGCCAAGTGCTATGGAATTTATGGAACGAGATGCAATAGAATGGAGTATTAAATATAGTGGTGAAGTAAATTTTGAAATCAAGCCCGAATGGAATGCATTATTATTAATTGAGGTCGATGGTAATCACATGGATGTGCTGATGAATGATTGCGAAAAAATAGCCGAGATAATGCAGCAGAATGGAAGCGATGAGATTTTATTTGCAGATAGTGCTGAGCAAAAAAATGCATTGTGGAAAATCAGAAGAAAAGTGGGAGAGGCTGTTAAAAGCAATTCAGTTTATAAAGAAGAAGATACAGTTGTACCTCGAGCCGAATTACCTCAATTACTTAAAGGTGTTAAGGATATTGGCGCTAAATATGGTTTTAAATCGGTTTGTTATGGCCATGCGGGTGATGGAAATTTACATGTGAATATTATTAAAGGTGATTTAAGTGATAAAGTTTGGGATGAAGATTTACCAAAGGGAATCACAGAAATTTTTCAGTTATGTAAAGCTCTGGGAGGTACTATTAGTGGTGAACATGGTATTGGCATGGTTCAGCAAAAATACATGTCTATTATTTTTCCCGAATATCAATTGCAATTAATGAGAGATATTAAAAAAGTATTTGATCCTAACGAAATTTTGAATCCCGGAAAGATTTTTGTTGCAAAATAATATAGAAAAAAATACAAAATTACACATGGTCTTATCATTCTCGGTGAAATTTTTTGTTTGCTTTTTTCTTAAAATTGTATTGAGAAATCGCAACCACAAAGAGATCTGTGTTATTTATAATTAAACAAGCTAAACAACTCTCTCCCAAAAAACCATAAAACCAAAATTAACCGTAACAAATCTCGTTTTAATAACATATACTTTTGTATTTTAGCTACTCAATTATTATCCCTAAGTTTATACTATAATTCATTATGTACAGGAATTTTTTTTTAATACTCATTATTTGCACTTCATCTCTTTCTGCACAAGTTGGCATCAAGTATCCAAGTTTATTGTGGAAAATTTCCGGCAATGGTTTAAAAAAGGATAGTTACTTATACGGCACAATGCATGTAAGTAATCGTGTAGCTTATCATTTATCAGACCAATTTTTTGATGCATTAAAAAGTTCTGATGTTGTTGGCTTGGAAACAAATCCTGCTGAATGGTTAAACAACATGGAATTAACCGGTGAGTTAAGTAAGGCCAGTGGAGTTGGTTTGTATAATCCTTATGGAGGAAATTTTTATAAGAGCGTTTTTGGAATGCGCTTTCCTGATAGACAAGTTTACAAATCACTTTTAAGTTTTGACCCGGAGATTATTAATGGATTATTATACAGACATAGTGGTGCTCAAGAAAATTTCGAAGAAAATACTTATATAGATCTGTTTATTTTTCAAGCGGCTTCCAAATTGAATAAAAAGATTGTGAGTATGGAAGATTTTAAACAATCTGAAATACAAGCTAAGTTGGCTGCTCTCCCGGATAGTGATCTTGATCCTTCTCTCAATCCGAATGAAGATTATGGATCATACAATAAGTACGGTGGAGAAAAAATTGAAGATGCGTACCGACAAGGAAATTTGGATGCGGTTGATAGTTTAACAAGATTAACGGAGAGTAAGAATATGCAAAAGTATTTATTGCATAATCGCAATATTTATTTTGTCCATACAATTGATTCTATATTAAAGTCTGGAAGTAATTTATTCAGTGGTGTTGGCGCCGCTCATTTGCCTGGCCAAAAAGGAGTAATAGAAATGCTTCGTGCTTTAAATTATAAAGTGGAACCTGTGATTCCTAAAGAGACGAAGAAAGCGATGAAAGAACAAGATGAAATTGATAAAATATTGAAACCAATTTCTTTCGAAAAAAAGTATGCACCCGATTCTTTATTTTCCGTTCAGGTTCCGGGTAAACTCACCCAAATAATGAACTTTGATAACATCAAGTATTTTATAAATGCTGATATGGTAAATGGTAATTTTTACAATATCGCAAGGTTAAAAACAAATGCGGCATTAAATAATTACAATGTTTCAAAAATGACTAATATGTTAGATAGTTTATTTTTTGAGAACATTCCGGGCAAACTCATTAGTAAAAAAGAAATCGAAAATAATGGTATTAAAGGTTTCGATATCATTAATAAAACAAGAAGAGGTGATTTTCAGCGTTATAATATTTTCATTACCGATCTTGAAATTATTTTATTTAAGTTAGGAGGCAAAGGCGATTTTGTAAATTCAAATGCAGGTAAGCAGTTTTTTAACTCCATTAAATTTGAAACAAAAATAACGAACAGTACTTTATTTGAGCCACCTACTAAGGGGTTTAAAGTAAAAATACCAAATCAATATAGCTATAGTCGCAATGATTATGTTGGTGTTTCGGGCCTAGTAGAGGATTTGAGTGCTTATGACAAGAAAGGTAATTTATTTTATGGGGTCAAGCATGCTATCTATAATGATTTTTATTATTTAGAACAGGATAGTTTCGAATTGAATAGATTATGTTCTTACACGCTCAAGAATTTTCAATTTACAAAGGAAATTAAATCAGAGATTAAAAGAGAGCAAAATTTCCCATGTATTTATTTTTCTGCTACAAATGCGATCAATAAAAAATTTGTAGGAAAAATTTATATCAAAGGCATTCACTATTATCTGGTTTTTGCGATTGATGATGTCGTCTTAAATTTTGAGGATCCATTCTTTAAATCTTTTGAAATAACAGACTTCTACTATCTGAATCCAATTACTGAAATTACTGATAAAGATCTTTATTTTAAAACCAAAGACGAAACATCAAATACTCCCTCTTCTCGATTTAATGAGGATTTCATGAGAGTGTATAAGCATATTAAAGATTCTACAAAAATAAAAAAAGATGTTGCAGATAATTTTGATTACGTTTCACAAACAAAAAATTATTATTCTCCTTCAAGTCATGAATATGTTGAAATTTTTTATGAGAAATATAATGATTACGATTACAGAAATAAAAAGGAATTAATTGAAAAAGTAAATAAAAATTTGGGAGAACTCTTAACAATGAATATTAAACCAATCAGTCAGACTGATAAAGATGGTTTATATACTTATGAGTTTATGATGACAGACACAGCTACTGTAAGAGCTATTAAGGTAAAAGTATTTATTAAGAACGGAGCGGTTTATCAAATTAAAGTGCCTTATGATACCTTATTGGGATTAAAAGGATGGTCGAAGGAGTTTTTCAATTCATTTAGATTGATGGATACGGTAATTGGGAAAGACCTATTCAAAAATAAATTTAAATTGCTGTTGGATGATCTTACAAATGCTGATACTGCTGTGCAAAGAAAAGCGCTTTTTTCCCTGAGCAATTCTATCAGCATGGATAAAGCTTACCGGGATGATTTCATTAAATTTATGGAAAGTGACAACTTGAATAAAATAAATTCAGAGGCCAAAGCACAGTTATTTGTAAATGGTGGTGTTTTAGAGAGCGAAAAAATAATCCCATTATATAAAAAACTATATTCACAATATACTGATAGCGCATACCTTCAAATATGTATGCTCAAAGGATTGGCATATTGCAAAACAAAAGAATCATATAAAGCAATATTAGATCTTTTAAATAAAGAAACACCTTTGGTAGGAGATAAGGATGTTGTGAATAATGTATTTAAAGTAATGCAAGATTCTTTAGAATTATGTAACATTCTTTTTCCATCTGTTATTCCTATGACTCGCAATCCTGAATATTATGAACCTATTTATAAATTATTGAGCTTATTGGTAAAAAAAGGTTTTGTTAAGCAAGAACAATTAGTCTTGGATAAACCTTTTATATTAACTGATGCTAATTCGGAATTGAAACGGTATAATGCATCGTTATTAGGGAAGGGTAAATTATCAACAAACTCAACAAGTGGTTCATCAACGGAAGAAACTATTGAACTGATAAAAACTAATTTGGAAGCAATTGCAGCAAATCAGTTGGTAAAGAATACAAAATATAAAGATGTATTAGGTTTAAATAATCAGCCACTAATATTGAATTTCGCCTATATTTTAGTGCCATTTTATAAAACAGATGAAAAAGTAAAATTATTTATAGATAAGTTGGTGAAGATTAAGAGCGAACAAATTTCTTTATCGCTATTTATTTTATTGAAGAAAAATAATGTTACTTTAAATGATACACTTTCAAATTACTTTAGTAGAAACATATATACACGTGCTTATTTTTATAGTGAGTTGGAAAAAGAGAATTTGTTATCCGTATTCCCCAAAAAATATTCTACCGAATTGCAATTGGTTGAATCGGTAATTAAATCTTACAATCAAGTATCAAACTATTCAAATTATGATTCAGATAAGAACAAGGATAGTTTAATCTTCTATAAAACTGTAGGCGCAAAAAACAAATATGAAAAGGGTACAATGTACATTTTTAAAACACCTAAGAATAAGTTGGGTATTTGTAAATGGTCGGCGGCCTTTGCGCCAAGCTTGTCTGATAATAAATTAACAGCAGATGTTACAATATTTAAATTAGGTGAACTTTATAATGAAACACTTACAGAAACTGAAATAGTGAATGAAATTTTAGATGATTTCTCTTCGGGTTATCGAAACCGAATTATAGCATCAACAAGATCAAGTTATGATTATCAGGAATAAATTTATTTATTAATTATGGCGTTTGGTAATTTATATTTGTTTCCATCGCCATTAAGTGAATCTGATATTCAATTCGTTTTGCCAAAACAAAACATAGATCTCATTTCAACAATCAAATATTTTATTGCTGAAGATGCAAAAATAGCGAGACGATTTTTAAAATTGTGTCATTACCCAAACATTCAGGATGCTGAAATTATTTTATTGAATGAACACACACAAACACAATCTCATCATGAATTTATTGAACCCGCTCTCAAAGGCTTTCCAATTGGATTAATGAGCGATGCCGGTTGTCCGGGCATAGCAGATCCAGGCGCTGAGGTTGTAAAAATTGCACAACAAA
>JABDBZ010000039.1 GCA_013288385.1 Bacteroidota bacterium | reverse complement strand
CATGGCTTGCAAAAATTGTTATCAAACAAACTCATGGAACCACATTTTAAACATTCTTCCTTTCTGTTTAATAATCTTCGCCCGTAAATTGTGTAACTTATTCTGAGAGTTATATAACTCGTAATTGTTTTTATTGTGAAACTTTACAAAAGAACAATAAAAACGTGCTGCTAAATAAAGCATTGTTCAATTATAAATGAAAACCATAATTGCCAACGCATAAAATAATGAAACAAAAAACAAAAGAATGGTTGAAGAAATATTTACTTGCAGAAATTGTAGGTACAATAACTGCTGTTGGTGCTGCCAGCTATACTCATACAGTATGCGATAATTTAATTTTTACTGCTTACATGGGTTCTCTTGGGGAAGCAATTGGTTTTTATTCAACTTTATTTATTCAGAATTTAATTGTTATACTCCGGAGATTTAGCGTTGAAAATAAAACTTTTTCTTTTATTGATTTTTCTACTATCCTTGCAAGCATTGTTACAGAATTTGGCGTAACCGGAATTTGGGATGGACTTTTATTACGTCCGCTTTTTATGTACGTTTTTCCGCTTTTTATAAAAGATTTTATGCTCGGACTTCTTGTTGGAAAAATTGCAGGAGATTGCACTTTTTATTTTTTAGTGGCTCTCTTTAATGAAATAAAGAAACGTAGAAATAAAAATCCTATTTCAGCATGATACCAAAGGGAACGTTAATTATAGTTGGTGGCCATGAAGATAAGGGGGAAATTATTGGCGAGAATTTAATTATTCATAAAAAAAAGAAATCACAAACACGCTTTGAAATTTTAGGCAAACTTATTTCAAAAATTCCGAGAGTGCATCATGCTATTGAGATCATTGCCTCGGCTTCATCTATTCCCGGGGAGATGGAACAGTTGTATATAAATTCTTATAAGCAAGTAGGATTTACCCATGTAGGATTTATAAAAGCAGAAAATAAAAAAGACACACATAATCCCGCATCCATTAAACGTATTAAAAGTGCGCACGCTGTTTTTTTTACAGGTGGTCATCAAACTAAACTTATTGACCTGCTCGACAACACACCATTATTAAAAACGATTAGAAATAAATATTTTTCTGATAAACATTTTATTGTTGGCGGAACAAGTGCGGGAGCAATGGTAATGCCTGAAACAATTATCACAGGTGGTTTAATAAGAGATGCACTTTATAAAGGAGATATTAAAATTGCGAAAGGATTTGATTTAATTAAAAATATAATTGTAGATACTCATTTTATTAAACGCGGGCGATTTGCAAGGTTAGCACATGCAGTTACTTTACATCCCACTTGCTTAGGTATTGGCCTTGGTGAAGATACTGCTTTAATTATTTCGGAAGGAAATATAGCGGAATGCATTGGCTCCGGAATGAACATTCTTATTGATGGAAGTGATATTAAAAAAACAAATGTAAAAGTCGCAAAAGGCTCTACTCCTATTGTGGTTGAAAATTTAAAGGTGAGTATTATTGCTGAAGGAAGTTGTTATTTGCTAAAAGAAAGAAAGTTTACAATAAAAAAAGAGCCGCAAAAATAATGCGGCTCTTTATGCTTTTTAAAAATTAATATTATAGTACAAAAGGATAAGTAATATTATCAATAGTTACCGTTGCATTTAAATCACAACTTCCATTACCATAATCAACAGTACGAGATGATTTACCTGCAGGCGTATAAATAAGTGTACCTTGAATAAATGGATGTTTACCACCAATTGAGCAAGCTCCAAAATCGCGGATCAATTGATTTCTTACACTTACTGTAAAGGTCTCACCATTAGATCTTGTACCGCTTGCAGAGCCATCAATACCAACTCTTGCCATTGCCCAGTTAATTGGTGTTGACGAGTTTGAATAAGTTGTTGCAGTATTCAATAATGTTTTCACACGGTTACAAGTCCAGTTAATACTTCCACCAGCTGCTAAATCAATTGTAATAGTTGCAGAGATACTCCATGTTTCATTTGTAGTTAAAGGATTAAAGCCAACCGGTGTTGTATTCGAAATTGTTTTATTGCCAATTGTTACTGTATTACCATCTACCGCATAACCATTAGATGTAACAGCTAAATTAAAACCAGGGTGACGGTAACGTTTAGCACCATTTGTTGAAGCAGAATAATTATAAATTAAACTACCTGTTCTCACTTTTCCATCTAAACAAGTGCCACCATTAAATGTTACAGTAACTATTTTATTAATAGTATCTCTTGTAACTGTTGCACAACTTAAAATAGAAGTATTGTCAGGACGGTAATTAGTTAAACTTCCATTTGAACCGTCGCATGCTTCACTACCCATTGATTCAATATCGCTTGAAGTACTTTCAGCGGTATTATTAGCTGAAGAGCCTGACTGATCAGAGTCAACTGTTTTAGTTGGTTCTGGTGTTGTTTCTTTCTTTTTACATGATGTTACTCCTAATGCCCCTACAATTATAATTGCGAAAATGGCTAAACTTATTTTTTTCATTGTATATATGTTTTTTGGTTTTAAGTATTAGAGTGCCATTTTAACTAAAGGTTTAATGGGATTTAATTTTTTAACATTTTTTTGAAAACGGTTTTACTTTTAACCTATAGCGAAAGCTTGAGCGTTTAATGTATTATTAAATATGTATATTTAATAAACCGATAGGGATGATAAACATGCTCCAATATTGCTAAATTAACAAGATTGGCACAAGTTTATGGCTCCTATAAGGTAGTTATGGGCAATGCTGACAGACCCAACCTACTGAACTCAGCGGACAGAAATAATAAGAAAATGATAGTAAAGAAACTTATTTTAGAAAATTTCAGAGGTTACAAGTATGTTGAAATCCCTTTTCAAGACGGAATCAATATAATCATTGGACGAAATGATGTTGGAAAATCAACCATACTTGAAGCAATGGACATTTTTTTTGGTTCTTCAAAAGTATCCATAGATTTTTCAGACAGATGCATTGATTCGGACGGAGATATTGCAATCACCACCTTTTTTAAGGTTGACACAACCAAAGAATATCTAATTGACACAGATATTAAATCAAATCTTAAGGATGAGTTTCTTTTAAATAAAGATGGATTACTTGAAATCAGAAAAGAATGGGATTGCTCAAAGGGAAAACTTACTGCAACAAGTTTGAGTATTTACCTTAATGCTGAATATCCGACTGCATTTAAAAAGAATCCGTTGCCGACTTTAAAGATTGACGAACTCAAAAAAGTTTTAGAAGATAAAAAGAGTGCTGTAGACGTAATCAATCTTCATACCTATATTACGGACAATAAAATTGATTCAATTGATATTGAAGCTTACAGTTCTGATACGGATGAAAAACCTGAAATTAAACTTGATAAGCGCAAGCGTTCGTCAATCAGAAAAGTAATTTATGAAGTATTAAAAACTCAACAGCAATTAGACTTGGAAACAACTCTTATTCCAATGAATAAGGAAGATGGCAAAAATATTTTTGAAGCGCTTGAAAAGGATTTCCCTCTTTATGAATTATTTCAATCAGACAGAGAAAATAAAGACAACGACAAAGGAATTCAAGATCCTTTAAAAATAGTAACCAAACGAGTAATCAAAAAATCACAAGCTGTAATTGACGAGCTCATAAAAACTGTTGAAGCGGAAATTGAAACAACCAGTAAAAATACTCTGGCAAAGTTGAAAGAAATGAATGAGGATCTTGCAAATGAACTTTCAGCAGAATCCATTACTAAAGATTTTTCAACTCTTTTTTCTTATTCATTCATAAGCGATAGGGGAATTCCACTCAATAAAAGAGGAAGTGGAATAAGACGACTAGTGCTGTTAAACTTTTTGAGAGCAGAAGCAGAAAACAATTCTTTGGAAGATGACAATATTATTTATGCTTTAGAGGAACCTGAAACTTCACAACATGCTGATCATCAAAAAATGATAATGGAGGCATTCAAAGCAATTGCAGCCAAACCTAATTATCAAGTGTTTATTACAACACACAGCACAAATTTATTGAAGATGATAAATCCCGAAGAAGTAACTTTTGTAAAAAGAATTGACGGATTCCCAACAGTGATTGAAAGCGAAAATCTGATTTACCAAATTGCAGAGAATCTTGGAACACTTCCCAACTTAAATAGCAATCTTGTTGTAATTGTTGAGGGAGTAACAGACAAATATTTTATCGAAACCATTAATCAAGTTATTCCAGAATTCAAAGAAATAATTGATTTAAGCATTGCTAAAATTCCAATCTTTTGGGTTGGTGGCTCAAATGTTACAAACTGGGTTGCAACTAGACCACTCAAAGACTTAAACATGATTGAATTTCATATTTACGATAGCGATGGGGAAAATCACTACGCTGATGAGATCCAAAAAATTAACGCATGGCAAAACGGTAGCTTCGCCACCGAAACTGCTATGCCCAGTATTGAAAATTATATCCATCCTGATATTGTTTTACAAGGAAAGGAAGACGAAACGATTCAGGAGTATTTTACTGCCAACCTAAACAACATCAAGCAAAATTTGGCTGCAAAATGGAATGATGAAACTTGGAATGCGATGAAAGCAAATTGGATAACACATAATAAAGTTGCGACAACATTAAAGGAGTTAGGTTATAGTAGTTCTAAAAATTATTTGACAGAACACTTGTCAAAAAAGATGACAAAAGAACATTTGGAACAACTTAATGCGTATGACGAACTGAAAGGTTGGTTTGAAAAAATTAAGGAGCTAAATGACAAATATAATTAGGACAAAAGCACATGCCCATAACAGCGGTCTTGCGACCATTTTTGCGTGTTAACAGGTGATTATATATGTGTTTGACCCAATACCTTAAGAAATTGATTATTCCGAAATTGAATAGTACTTAAGAACAAAATCCAAAGAAGGTGGAGGATTAGTCATATCCTTATATGAAGAATCAAGAGGAGCTAATAACGCTATAGCAAATAAAGTATCCTCTTTAAGACCCCTATATGTATTTAAGTTAATATCCTCAATTAAATATTGTTCCTTTGTTTCCTTATGAGTTGCCGTATGTCCCTTGTACTTATTTCTCAGTTCGTCTAACTCTTTTTGGTTACTTACATTCATGTTATCTGCTTTTTTCTCTTTTGACTTCGGATTCCCCTTAAAAGATGCCTTCATTATATTTTCAAAAAGCTGAGAAGCTTCCTCTGGTTTCTTTTCTTTAGCCATAATCAAATTTACAAAAAATCCTTTACATCCACTTTCAATACATCAGCAATACTCTTTAAGATAAGTAGGTGTGGATTCGTTTTACCTCTCTCAATGTAGCAAATTGTATGTATATCTACATTGCATCTGATTGCTACTTTATGCAAGGTTAATTTTTTAGCTCTCCTTTCAATTCTAATTTTTTTACCCATTTCGGTTAAATATTCCCCGTGTGTCATTATTCAGCGATTAAGGCTTTATATTGTAACGTACCTTCACAGTTAGTTAATGCGTTTGCAAAACGTTCGTCTTGCGCCAATTCCTTACTGTTATATCTAAATGCAGATTCATCGCAATAGCGTTGTAAATGTTTAGAGCTTACAAAATGATGGATACCGTTAATTTGTTTTTTCAAAATGTTCCAATATCCTTCAATAGTATTAGTATGAACTATAATAGATTCACGTCTTACGTATTCTCCCTTTGTATGGTTAACCCTGTGATGTTCGTATAAGTGTTTCACTTTATTGTAAGCATCATGAGTATCAGTTACCATAATGCTATTTGGAGCAACAAACTCTTTTATAGTGTTGGTAACATTTTCAATAGTAGTTCTTGGAATAACTTTCGTTTTTACTTTTCCGCCTCGCTGAACTGCGCCAATTACCATAATTTTTTTACTTGGCGCACCTTTAGGTGTGCGTTTACTTCTATGCTTATTTGATTCCTTTCCGCCATGATAACTTTCGTCAACTTCGCAAATCCCCTCCAATAATTCAGGCGCATTATTACTCAGCATCTTTCTAATGCGATGGTTTAAGTGCCATGCTGATTTTTGAGTAATACCCAACCAACTTGATAATTGCAAACTGCTAATTCCTTTACTGTGTACTGATAAAATATAAGTTGCTAAAAACCATTTGGTCAACGGAATCTTTGAATTTTCGTAGATCGTACCTACTGTAACAGAGAATTTTTGCCGGCATCCTTTTTCTCTACACTTGAAAGTCCGATTGTTGGTAGCAAACCTATGCACATTTATAGAAGCACAATGAGGACATGCCGGTGTACCATTCCACCGTTGGAGTTCAAGAAACTCCCTGCACTTCTCATCTGTGTTGAAATGTTTTTGAAATTCGACTATGGACTTAAATGTTTTCATTGCTTGCCGTTTTAATTCTATACGACATAGACCATTCAAGGTTACTTTCGATTAAAAAAAATTTTGAGGATTTTAAAAAGGGAATGATATGAGATCAATTTAATTTAACGTCCGTACAAAGACATCAAATTTTCCCATTCAGATTGTATGATTCCTTTTGTCTGACCTTTAGCAATTAGGTTTTTAATCTGCGCAGGATCGACACCCGTATTGAGATTTTTCAAAGCTTCCTCAGCTTCTTTTGTTTTATCTTTTCCTTTTTCTGTTGCCATGACTTTACAAAGTTAGTTTAAAAATATTCCACTAAGAAAATTAATAATCCCTACTTATGAAAATCAGGAAAATAACTAGATATATTCACGCTATTTAGTAAAACATCGCAATAAATAATTCCACCTTCAACCTTTGTCGGACTAGATAATATTATTGTTTGATTTAATAAAAGTCCTTTAAGTCTTTCTATTGCAACCGACTGAACTACTGTTGGAGGTAATGATTGAGAAGACAAACTATAACCATTAATAACTACGGTATCACCTGTAGATCCACCCCAAGTCCAAGTAGGTGCTACTTTAAGTTTTTTTCCGTCAATTATTTCTTTAACTGTCCACATGTTTGTTCTAATTTTCTTCGGGGTTTGTAGTAGTTCCACCATCTGCTTTTATTGTTGTATTTAATGCTGCTTCTTCTGTTTTATGTTCTACAACTATGCAAACTAGAGTCCAAAGTCTCCATAAAGCATAACTGAAAAATATAAAACTTATACTTAGAGATAACGTTCTATAAAGCAATGTAGTATGTTGATTGAACGTTACTCCATAAACATGATATTTACTTACATAATATGCAGCTATTAAACCAATAGACAAAAGTAAAGATATAAAGATATGCTTAATCTGCATCTTCAAAGTTAGTATCCTCAAATTTCGCTTTAATTTTTTAATACTTTTATCAAAGTCTTTAGTAGATTTTTCACAATCTTTATCAACAGATTCTTTAAACTGCTTTTTTAAAGGGCCCTCAGGCATTTGATCTAACGATGCTTTATATTGATCTTTTATTCCATTACGAATTTGTTCTGTTACTCTTTCTTTGTCAATTATACCAGCTCTAATAACAGATATTTTACCGCCTAGAATAGGTAATAAAAGTGTTACTGTTGGAGCAATAAAACCTAAAACGGCAATAACAGTCTTCGCATATAAATCTACAATATGAACCAATAGTCTTTAACCTAATTAAGTATAAAGATATAAAATTAAGACTAACAACCAAATGAGCTTTGTGGAATTTATTCCTTAAAGTGGGTAAATGGTAAAGTAATTAGTTTAAAAATCCTTTCATCAACTTGAAAATTTTATCACTTATCGAAATCTCTTCACATTTAACACTGTTTGCAATTCCTATACTAAACAATAATTCTCCGGAAGTTTTATAAACCGTTTTGTAGCAAACATCTGGAATATTCAAACTACCTGACTTCGTTCCATTGTATTCATTATAGCAAACAATTACAACAGTATCCTTTTTAGATAATTCCCTAACATATTCTTCATACTTTTTCCATTTACCTCTATTCAATTCTGGAGTTTGTGGAACACAATTAAAATAACTGAACGTTAATCCCTGCAAACTATCTGAGTATGCGAAATCTTCTGCTGCAGCTAAATGACCTCGATCATACCCTGACTTTGAATAATCTTCACCAGTTAATGTGATTTTTAAAGTATCATCTTTAAACCGATCATTCTTTCTGCTTGCTTCGCCTCCTCCATGAAATAAAGTATATGTAACTGTTACCGGTTCTTTTATAGATAGATTGAAATAACTTCTGTAAATACCTCTATCAATTATCGTATCATGCTTTACCTGAGCCGTAAATACAGAAGTTATAAATATCAAAAGGATTAATCTCATTTGGTTGAGAGATTTACGTCTCCGATAAATATACGCTTATCACTCCGGGAAGGTTCATAGAAAATCTTTCCTTTATAGTTTGCTGGTATTTGATAAACAATGTTTGTATTCAATGTGTTTAAGGGATTAATAGTAGCCATCATTATTCCCCAACCTTTTAACATTACTATTTCAGATTTTTCAAATACGTATTCTTTACCTTCTTTTATAAGAATGAGTTTACCGTCAGTGATCATTCTACTTTCTTTATCTGTATTTGTAAATGAAGCTTCTAAAACTGCAAATACATTTCCTTGATCCGCTTCTTTATTCGTGAACTCATTTCCTGTTTCTAATTGACTTGTTGAATAAGCTCTTTTAATAATTACATCAAAATATTCTGAATGTAATGTCTCTCCTATACCTATTGGTTTATTATTTATTTCTTCTGTTACCATTCTTGTTGCTCTTTCACTATCGGTTTCTTTTCTACCGCATTTTACAATAGCTATTAAAATAATAACTGCTACTACACCGATAAATACTTTTTTACCGATTGACATTTTCTTTTTTGGTTCATTGGGTGTTTCCATTGCTGTTGAGTTTTTTATGTTACTTACTCCAACAGTAACGGTTATAAAAAATCAGCGTGGAGTACACCTCCATTGCACCCGCGTTCGACCAAGAACGCCTTACAAATAAAGATAACCCCACGCCTTTGCTGGTGCGGATTGATTATTTGTAAGGCTTTGTGCGTTAAATTTGGTCGATTCGGGTGCAATAAAAGCCGCTAATGTTTTTCTACTTTTCTATTTCAAATTTTGTTCATCTTAAAAATTTCCATTTAAATTTTGTTGCTTATCAAAATTAGATTTTAGTTTTTGTTTTTCTTCAAAATTTTCTCATATAAATTTACGATTTTCCTATTGTAATTACATATCTTTGATAAAGAAAATTTAAAAAGCCTAATTAGAATTAGGCTTTTTAAATACTCCGTTAAACTTGTCAGAAGGTTTCGGATAGATCAGCGAACTCACCTAAACTTGGGTTACAGCCCCATCTTATGGTGTACGAGGGTCGGATTCATAACCCGAAGAACTCCAGTTGATCTTTTATTACAAAGGCAGAGTTAGTAGCTCTGCTTTTGTTTTTGTAAAGGTAGTTTATTTTTTAATTGGTAAAACATAACATTTTATGTTTTTTATTTATACGTTATTATGATATTAGTAGTTGCAATTACGTTTGGTCAAAGTTGTATATAGTTACCTGTTAACACCCAAATGCATAACTTGGACTTAGCAAAAAACCGCGCAAGGCCGCCATATGTTAACAGCAACCTATAAGGAAATTGCATACTGAAAAGACATATATAATGACAGACACTGAAAATATCCCAAAACAAATCTTACACCTAGACCATTTTCAAGAAGATGTTAGCATTTTAATTGGCGAAAACGGTAGCGGAAAAAGCACACTGCTCAATAAACTTTCAAAATATTTTTTAGATAATGGTAAAAGTGTCGTTGCTCTTGCAAACTCTATCCACGACAAATTTGACAGTGGCCATAGAAATTTCAAAACATTACGAGGCAGGTCTGGAAGAAGACAGACAAGAGAAACATTGAAAAATGCTCTTGAAAAAATTGGACCAAATGATTTGCAGCGACTAAAAAATGCTTCGAGGGCTTTGCAATATGTTGGTTTTGACCCAATGATTGGTTTTAAAATTGACAAGTTAAGCCCTAACTACAATAGTTTAATTTTAGAATCTGACTTATCCCTAAATGAGAAAGAGCAGTTAAATTATCTTCTACAAAAAACTATACGGGAATCTACAACAAATGAAATTATTTGGCTACAAGTTGAGGATTTTAGTTTTTCGGAACTTGCAAAATCATCCCTAACTGAATTATTTCAATGGGAATCTGCTTTAAAAAAAATTAGAGCGATTGAAAGAATAGAAGTTTTCCTTAAAAAGGAAAACATAATAATTTCAATGTTAGACGCAAGCTCTGGCGAACTAGCATTAATTACTTCAATTGTTTATTTATCAACAATAATTACGGAGAATACTGTAATATTAATTGATGAGCCTGAAAATAGCCTGCATCCTAAATGGCAAAAGCAATATGCACAAGTTCTTTTCGACATCTTTTATTTATATCAACCCAAAATTATTATTGCGACCCATTCTCCACTAATTGTAAATGGTGCTGAATTATTTACTACGGAACCAAAGATTTTTAAAGCGGACAAATTTTCTTTTGAATTACAGAAAAAAGAACCTCTCAACGTAGAAGAAATACTTTATAGATTTTTTGATGTTACAACTCCTCAAAATAGATTTCTCTCCGATGTTGTGGTACGTTTACTTAATTTTTTGGCAAACGGAAAAATTTCCCTTCAAGAATTTAAAACAAAAATTGAACAAATGGAAAACAATGCTTACGACCCAAAACAAATACAAGTTTTAAACTCCATTGTAAATATTGCTTCAGAAATATCACAACCACCTAGACAATAAAAAATGTCCTTAGAAATAACACAGGAAGACCTTAATAATATTGAAGCTGCAAAAGCGGCTGGTGGCGACATTTGGAACCACCAATTAGTAAGTACCTTCAAAGACAAAGTAAAAACGTACTATCGTGAAATTCAAAATGAACAATGTTGTTATTGTAGAAAAAATTTTGAAGGAGAGTTTAAAATGGTTATAGATATTGAACATATCCTTCCTAAAGGTACATTTGAAAACCTAATGTTCACTGACTACAATTTGAATGTTGCTTGTAAACGCTGCAATATGAATGTGAAGGGAGTTAAAACTGATTTCGTGACAGACCTTAATGCCGTTAAGGCTAATCCTCAAGACCGGACACTTTATAAAATAATTCACCCAAATTTTGACGACTATTTTTCGCATCTAAAATTTCTGACAGTTATAGAAAATCAATATAAGTTAATTAAATATCAAATTGTTATTGATAGTGCAAAAGGACAGTTTACTTATGACTATTTTAGACTTAAAGAATTAGAAGTAGACACATTAAATCAAGCGCAAGGACTAAAAGAAAAAGAAGAGCTTTCCTCAAAAATTCCTGACAATGTTGCAAAACGCATTAACGACAATTTGGAAAAACTTTAATATAAGAAATGGCAGCAGCTAATAGCACCTACAAGCTATGCGGAGTTTGTGCAAGTTGCAACTTTATTTTTTCAGTGGTATAAATTTATTTTTAAAGTTGCAATAAAGTTCATTACATTTAATTCAGTTTTTCGGTTAAGACAGTTTTTGCGCTTTTAAATCCGCACAGCTTGTAGCTGCAAACCGTCCAAAGTAAAAAACAATTCAACAAAATTGACAATTAATTAATGTTTAGACACAAAGGGAAAGCCAGGACATTACAACATAATTTGAAAATTGCTTCTTTGTTATCATTTGTAGCAGGAATTGTGAATGTTGCCGGTTTTTTAGCAGTTCAGCGCCTAACAACAAATGTAACTGGACACTTTGCCTTTTTTGTGGACGAAATTTTCAAACTCAACTTCTGGCAAGGGTTTATCTATTTTCTATACATATTTTTCTTCTTGTTAGGTTCATTTGTATCGAACTTTATTATCGAAATGGTATCAAAAACAAGTGACAGATTAATTTATATAATTCCGACAATTATCGAAAGCCTTATTTTATTTTTTGTTGCGCTATTTGGAGAATTTCTAATTTCTCGAAATCCGAATCTCCTAGCCTTTTCTTTACTATTTGCAATGGGGTTACAGAATTCACTGGTAACTACAATTTCAAACGCAACCGTGCGAACAACACACCTAACAGGGCTATTTACAGATTTAGGAATAGAGTTATCTCAATTGTTTTTTTACAAACAACAAGATCAAAAAGACAAACTTTACTCTTCAATAAAATTGCGTTTGACCATTATAAGTTTTTTCTTTTTAGGCGGACTTATAGGTGGTATATTCTATTCGACAATGAGGCTTTATATTTTAGCAATTGCCGGAGCAATTTTACTTATTGGTATAGTGTATGACGACCTAAAATTAATTATGCAAAATTGATATCTAAATGATGAAAATAAAAAGGGTATGTAACACACGGTTTGCTCCAACCTTGCATACAACAAAGCATTTGCAAAAGCCGTAAAAACGTTTTTAATTTTTGTTTTGCAAATGCATAGAAACAGTTATCTTTATTTAAACATTTCGGTAGACAACGGTTTCAAAAGGTTGTATCTTTAAATAAATGTTTGTTGGTTAAGAGAGATGATGCTTCGAAAGTCCTCATACTCTTGCTTGCATTGCAAGTTAAAAAAACAAATTATAGACAGTAAAAATAGAATCATATGAGAAAAATAATTTCATTTATGCACATATCGCTTGACGGCTTTGTTGCAGGACCAAACGGAGAAATGAACTGGATTAAAGTTGATGAAGAAATTTTTGATCATGTTGGTAAACGGATAAGCGAAACCGAAACTGCTTTATATGGTCGGGTAACTTATCAAATGATGGAAAATTACTGGCCTAACGCAGGGAAAAAGCCTAACGCGAGCAAGCACGACATTGAACATTCAAAGTGGTATAACAACGCTCAAAAAGTTGTTTTATCAAAAACAATGAAAGACACGAATTTGACTAACACAACAATTATTAGCGACAACCTTTCAAACAGAATAAACGAAATAAAACAACAAGCAGGTAAAGAAATATTGCTTTTTGGCAGCCCGACAGCAACACACGCACTTATTCAACAAAACTTAATTGACGGCTACTGGCTATTTGTTAATCCGATCATTCTTGGACAAGGTATTCCCTTGTTTGTAAACATCAAAGACAAAATAAAATTAAAACTATTGACTACTCAACAATTTACCAGCGGGGTAACTGAACTGAATTACATAGTAGACAGACAATAACAACAAGCGTTTTAGTAAATAGAGAAGTGACGTTTCAAAAACCGCACTGTAAAGGCTGTCGAAAAATTATAATAATATACATATCTTCATATCCTAAACTAAATAATAATAACAGCAACTATGACAACTCAAGAAGTAGCAAACAGATTAGTAGAACTTTGTCGTAAAGGACAAATGTTAGAAGCACAACAAGAACTTTATGCAAACGAAGTTACAAGTCACGAACCAGCACATTCGCCAACACCACCCGCAATAGGCAAAGAAGCAGTGATAGTAAAAGGAAAACATTTTGCTTCAAATATTATGGAAAGACATGGCGGCTCATTTGGCGATCCAATTATTGGAGGAAATTATTTTAGCGTTGCATGTTCACTGGATGCTACCTTTAAAGAAAGAGGTAGAATGCAGATAAATGAAATTTGTGTATTTGGAGTAAAAGACGGCAAAGTTATTTCGGAACAATTCTTTTATTAATTGTTACTGTAAATTTATTTTGTAGTGTGAATGGAAGCTTCTTATGTTGACAATAAGATTAATGGGATTGAGAAAACTTACGAAGATGTCAAATGATTTTTGAATAGTTGTGAAAATATTTTGCCGGTTTCACTAAAAAAACATTTATCTTTAAATAACCTTTTGTAGGTTTATACACAGGAAGCTTTGAAAGCCAGGCTGTGGCTGCTTGCAAAATGTAATAAGTATTCTCACTCATCACATTTTGTATGACAAAAATAAATCGTTTAGCATTATTAATAGTAATAATATTTGGACATAATTGTTTTGCACAAGAAGACAGCATTTTATATAAACAGGGCATAATTTATTTCGACAAAAAAGAATACAAACCTGCTGTTGATTTTTTTACCAAAGCTATCACCTTAAACAAAGACTTTAAAAAGGCATACTCTGCAAGAGCAATATCATTTATCAATTTAAATGAATATAAAAATGCTGAACTCGACTTCGAAAGAATTTTAAAAATTGATTCGCTGGACAGTAAAGCATATAATGGACGAGGTATGCTTTATTTTAGACAAAAAAGATATAGCGAAGCGTATTTAAATTTCAATAAGGCTATTCAACTTGACTCTCTTAATTGTGAAGCCTTTAATAATAGAGGCGTTTATTTTTCTTATCAAAATAATTATAAATCTTCACTAAGAGATTTTTTAACAGCAATTAGAATTGGAAAAAAAACGAATTCGGTAAAATATTATTTTTATTGTAATCTGTCAGATACTTATTTCAATCTTAAAGAGTATTCGCAATCTATTGTTGAAGCTAATAACGCTATTGAAATTGATAAAGACACAAGGGACGCTTATGAGTGTAGAGGGGCAGCTTATGACAAGTTGGGAAATCGTGATGAGGCAGATAATGATTTTAAAACAGCAAAAAAATTTAAAAGAACTAGATTGTATAGTGGTGACTAATCTATAACATCTTTTAAATAAACAGAAAAGCGATGATCAAACCCATTCTATACAAGCTGCCAACTCTTATACCGTAAACAACAGAACATTAATAGCATGAAGTAATCTCTCAGATCCGCAAATAAAATTTAACCGCAATACATGAAAAAGCATTATTTTTATTATTTTATTTTTTTATTACTAGTCATTTTTACTTCTTGCAATGGGCAAGTAAAAAATAGTCCCACACAAGGCAAAGAAGCAAGAACTAACGAGCAGACAAAATTACCAAAAGCCCATAGCACATTTACAGGTGCTTGTGTTAGTTGTGCTATGCAGGATAAAGAAGGAAATATTTGGTTGGGAACAAATGGTGAAGGGTTATTTCGTTATGATGGAAAAACATTTACCAACTTTACTGAGAAAGATGGCCTGGACAATCTCTTTGTTTATTCAGTATTACAGGATAATGCAAGTAATATTTGGGTCGGCACTAAAACCGGACTATGCAAGTATGATGGAAAAACTTTCAAGCCTATTTCGTTTAATGAACCTCATACTTCCAATTTCACTGTCAATAATAACCCACCTTCCAAAAATCGTGTGTGGAGTATAATGCAGGACAAAAGCGGAAAAATTTGGCTCGGAACAGACGATGGTGTTTATTACTACGATGGAATAAATTTCAGTTCTTTTTTAGATAATAAAAACATTATCAATAAAGACAGTTTGCATTTGAAAGGTATATTTTCATTTATAGAAGACAAAAAAGGAAATATTTGGTTTGGTTCCTGCATAGGCGAAGGTCTTATTCGTTTTGATGGAAAAATACTGCAAAGAATTTCACCAAAAGGTTATGCCCGAACTCAAGGGCTAGTGGAAGATAAAAAAGGGAATATTTGGTTTGCCAGCATTGGTAAGGGCATGTGTCAATACAATGGAAATTCAATAATGATTAACTTTTTTAAAGAAAAAAACACTTATGATTTACTTTATTTAATTTTAAAAGATAAAAACGATCATCTTTGGTTTAGTGAGCCAACTAACAACAGGCCATTGTGTTTTTATGATGGAAATGCGATCCATAGTTTCACTGAAATAAAAAACCTTCCTGACAAAAAAATATATCCTGTGTTAGAAGATAAATTAGGTAATATTTGGTTCACTGCCGAGGGAATGGGCTTATACAAATGGGATGGGAAAACATTTATCAAATTTTCAGAATAGAAAACATGGCACAAATCCGTATTAATGCACACAACAAAATCCCTTAATGCTAGTATAATTTTATGAAAATATTCACTTTAGCAATAGCAGCCATTTTAATTCTTTCGTTTACAAAAGAAAAAATAAAACATAAAGACTGCTTTTCCTTTCTTTTTTCCGGGTGTTGTTACAGGTAATTCATTACGGGAAATTAAAGTGTTAGATAAAAACGAAAAAGAAACTACTTTATATGTTACGCATCGCACCGGAGTTCGTGTTACAAAAAAAGATGGGAAGCGGAAAACGTTTTACTTTGATACATTAATTATTCAGGACAGTTTAATAACAGGTAAAAATGATCACTTTTTAAGTATAAGCATTAAACCAATTAATTTGAATAATATTTCTAAAATAGAATTGCAGAAGTAATTGATTATAAAAATTGAATGGGCTCAGGGAAATAATAAAAGTTTAAATAACTGGCATTTCGGAAAACAAATTCGCGATTCAGAATAGAAGTTGGACCGAATACAAACAGGGGTTTTAGTTGGACTATTTTTCATGAAGATTTTAAAAATGCGGTTCACGGTGATTCAGCAGAAACAATTGAAAATGCAAAAGAAAAAAACGATTGGTTGGTTGATTAATAATTCGTGCATAAAATTATAAATGGGTCTTGAAAAGAATAAGAAATAATAGTTTAACCCTATATGAAAGAATTTATCAACTATATTAAACAAGCTGATAAACGTAGGTTTCTCATCTACCTTTTTTCATTCGTTATTTATCGTGGACTTAATAACTCGTTTTCAAATTCAGTTTTATATATACTTCATGAGGACTCTTTTAGAATGCGGTGGACAGATCATACTATACCATGCGGGGACACACCAACTTTATTTTTAATTTCATTTCAGGGATTCAAAATTCTACTTTTTATTCTGTTTGTTAGGTTAATAAAGCAAAATCCCAAAGGACTTTTAACCGAATTTTTTATCGCTTACTTTATTTATGACTTAGTTTATATTCTTTCTTACTTTTGGGATTTAATTCCTTTTCCCTTTAAATTACATTCTCATTGGATGCTTTTTTCTAGCGGGCAAATATTTCTTTGTCGCTATCTTCCCTATCTCGATCTTATTTTTGCCGGATTATGGTCAACGGTGTTATTCATTGTTTTATTTAAGCAAAATAGACTTTCCTTCAAATTTCTAATAAACCGATTAATTATTATTCCAATATCGGTTCCATTAATTTCTTTGATTATATTTTTCATCCGCAAACTATTTTAAATATTAACTCGTCAGAGAGGATAAATTTAGCTCATCAATTTCATAAGATAAAGCAATATTAATACTTCCAAAAATTTACTATCTTTGTTATGAATGAACCTAATAACGTTAAATATAGATAGTATTAAAATGCTTTGTGATAAATATCACGTTAAATCTTTATTTGCATTTGGGTCTGTGACTAGAGGTGAGCTTAAAGCAAGTAGCGACATTGACCTGCTTGTTGATATCGATAGTAATGATCCCTTATCATATACAGATAATTACTTTGGTTTAAAGTTTCAATTAGAACAATTACTTAAAAGACAGATTGATCTTTTAGAATTAAGGGCGATTAAAAATCAATATTTGAAACAAAATATTGATAATTCTAAAGTTCTTGTTTATGAAAAAGGAAATTAAGGTTTGGCTATCTGATATTAGTCAAGCCATTTCTGAAATAGAACAGTTTCTTCCTGAAAAGAAAATATTCTTGGAATTTCAAAAGATTTAAAATCTAAAAGAGCTATCGAAAGAAATATTGAAATAATTGGAGAGGCAGTAAATAGAGTTTTAAGTCAAAATTCAAGTATTGAAATAACAAATTCCAGAAAAATTGTAGACACCAGAAATAGGATTTCCCATGGTTATGATAGTGCTTCAGATGATATCATCTGGTCAATTGTAATTCGTGACATTCCAAAACTTAAAATAGAAATGGAACTCTTATTGGGAAAAAACTCACAAGACATTTGATCTTAAATTTTCATCATTTCTCCACAACAAACTTCTTCGAATATTTAAAATTTGCTTCATCACGCATATTTAATATATACGTTCCGTTTTGTAAACCAGAAATATTTATATCAATTGTTTTTCCTGAAGTATTTGCAGAACCTTTATAAATCAATCTTCCGGTAATATCTGAAATTTCGTAAGTGTAATTTTTTAATTTCGCATTCTCAATACTAACTGCTATTTTTTCTGAAGCAGGATTTGGAAATAAATTAATTTCGTTTTCTGTTTTAGCGAAATCAATAAAGCCTGTTGGTGTTGTACTAATAGTTCCTGTCTTCATTCCATTACCAAAACTCGTAACCCAAACTTCTTGCGAATTAAACGGATTGAAAAATACACGTTCCGGTTGTTGAAAAGGATAACTCTGCACTAATGTAAAAGTTGGAGTCGCAGAATTTATATTGTTGGATGTCCACAAACCATTTGTTTCAGAAGTTAAATAAATTTGATTGGCATTATTTGGATTAAATGTACAGGATGTTGCGCGATCAATATAAGTAGTACTCGTTAATTTTGTCCAGCTTGTGCCACGATTTGTTGTTTTGTACAAACCACCTAAGCCATTTGGCGGGCCACCCCAACCACTGAATACGCAAGCATACCAAGTGTTTTGAGAAGCGTCGTTTGGATCTATCACAATATCTTTTGTCCAATATTGCATTCCCGGATCTGAAACATCTGTCCACGAATTGTTTGAAGGATCATAAATAAACACACCGGAACTTGCAGTGAAAACTCCACCTGAATTTCTTCTTCCAGAAAAAGTACAAACCATTTTTCCATCATTCAAAACAACAATACTTGCAGGATGTTTTTCTGTTCGTGGAGGATTTGGTAAAAGAGTCCATGTTGAAGTTCCTAAGTTTTGAAGATCATTTGAAACATAAATTCCACCAACACCTGTTCCTCCATTATAATGAATAACACTTGCGTAAGCGCGATTCACATTATTTGGATCGAGAGCAACCCAAAAAACAGGATGATTAAATACATGAAGATCTTGCCAGGTTGAACCACCATTCGTTGAACAAATTAATTTGCCGTGTGCATCCGTTGCATCTAATTGCGCATCTTGCAAACGTGTGCTTTGATACATATCATGGATATCTGAAGTTGCTGCATACATATTTCCGTTAGAACCTTGAGCGACTCTGTATGTTGAATTCGCGCTGTTACCGGTATAATTAAACGACCATGAATAACCTGCATCGGTACTTCTTATTCCTTTGATATCAGAAAAACAAGACCACATAAAATTTGCAGTATTCCAATGCACTTGCCAGCAAGACGTATTTTCTAAACCACAACTTTGGTAATTTTTATTTGTTGGGGTGTTTACACCAGCAGCATTTTGTCCTGATGGATCAAGATAACCTTGTTGCCAACTTATGCCTGCATTATTTGTTTTATGCAAAAAACCAAAGTCGCCAAAAATAATATTATTAACGCTGTTAGGTGCCAAAGCAACACCAAAAGCACATTCGCCATAGCCCCAATTACGATCTCCACCTTGCCCACTCCAACCGGTAATAATATTTTGATTAGAGGTAGTATTAAAAACATGACTCCAATTTCCACCGGCATTTGTCGTTTTAAAAATATCAGGGTAGCTTGAAGAATTACTTCCTGCTAAATACAGTGTATCAATATTATTTGCAGCCATCCCAACAAACATTGGAAAATCGTTTGTGTAATTAATTCCGGTATTTTTTGCAACCCAATTTCCGGAACCATAATCACAAGAGTAAACACTTTTTGGATAATTAAAATAATCAGACCCAACTACACCAACATATATATCAGCCACGTTTGCAGTTAAACAAAAGAAACGAGTAGTTGCTCCATTTTTTGCGCCGGCAAAAGACCAAATACGTTCACTTGCCGCAATACCTGTGAGAGTTGCAGTTGCCCATGTACTTCCTGCATTTGTAGAAACTAAAACACCATCGTTTGTACCGATGTAAATATTATTGGAATCAAAAAAAACACCACTTACAACATTACCTGCCGAAGTAGAAGCTGTATGAATACTTGTGAAAGTTGTACCATTATTATTTGAATAATAAATATTATTGTAATACGAAATAATTATTCTACTTGGATTATTATAATCAGCATCAATGCTAAAAGTCTCTTCCGTATTATCTGGGTTACCGCTTAAGGCTGTCCATGTAACACCATTGTCGGTACTTTTCATTGGCACAATCATATTATTCGCATAACTAATTGTGTACAGCAAACCATTCGTAGAAGTAAAACAAACTTTTGAATTATGGCCACCAATTACTTGTTGAAAATTTACTTGATCATAAGTGGCGCCAAAATTAGTTGTATGGAATAATTCACCCATATCGCAAGAAACATAATATTCATTGTGATTCGCAGGATTAATGGATAACGCAAAAAGTGCACCTCCGCCACCAATACCTTTTGACTGAAATGAATTGATTTGTGCATGCGACAAACCAAAAAATAAAATAGCAATTACAAGTAGATGTTTTTTCATAATAATTTTCTTCTATATCAAATTTAAAAAAAATTGAGTACAAAGTCAATAAATTTGAGATGAAACGTTTTAGATGAAATTGGGCAACTAGAGACTCTTCCAAAGTTTAGAACTTTGGAAGAGATTATTTTGTATTACCTTTAACATCATGAGAAAATTATTTTTTCTTTTTTCAATTATTTACAGCGCAAACATTTCTGCGCAAAACAATTCTCCTTTTAATGTTCACTATTTTAAACCCGTTCCGAATATTTCAATTCGTGCATTATCAGCTTTAAGTGAATCGAAAGCTTGGTTTGCCGCTAACCGAGGTGTTTGGGGATATACAGAAGATGCAGGAAAAACCTGGTATACAGATTCTATAAAAGTAGATTCTATTTATCCGCAGTTTCGTTCCATCGCTGTTTTAAATGATTCTACCGTTTTGCTTTTAAGTATTGCCTCGCCGGCTTATCTTTTTAAAACGGCGAACAAAGGAAAAACATGGAGATTAGTTTACAAGAACTTAAACAAAGATGTTTTTTTTGATAGTATGATTTTCTCTGATTTAAAACAAGGCATTGCAATTGGCGATCCAATAGAAGAATGTATTCAGATCATTAAAACAAATGACGGCGGAGAAACGTGGAAACAAATAAATTGTGCAAACATTCCGAAAGTAGAACAAGGTGAAGCTTGCTTTGCTACAAGCAATACTAACATTGATGTTTATGAAAAAAATATTTGGATTGCTACCGGCGGAAAACGATCACGCGTTTTTCATTCCACCGATTTAGGAAATCATTTTGAAACTTATGATTCGCCAATTCCACAAGGAGAAAAAATGACAGGAATATTTTCCCTCGATTTTTACAATGAATCAATCGGAGTTATTGGCGGTGGTAATTATGATAA
>JABDBZ010000038.1:2353-21674 GCA_013288385.1 Bacteroidota bacterium | reverse complement strand
ATCTAATTTAAAACAACCAAGTATATTGATTGGTTCAAAAACTACAAATACAGCGCAAACATGTGATAGTATTCAAACTGTTCCAGGCACAGCAACTATTACTGTTGCAACTGCAGGAACCGATTCAACTGTGCCAACTTGTACTGTTGTTGCTGGATATGTTTATGGAACAAATTGTTATGATGATAGAGAAAAAGCGAACTATAATGATGGTCCTACCTGGTATGGCTCAGTTCCTAACGTTTCAGTAACTGCTGTTGAAGTTATGTTTTGGAAAAGTGGAACCCAAGGTACGCAAGGTATTTCTACTGCAACTGTTGGAATAAAATTGTATGCAGGAAATATAACTACTGGTCCAACTGGTGCTGCGCTTGGTTTTACTAGTAACACAATGGCTTCGGTTTTAACAGACTCTGTTACAGGCGATTTTTTTTCTCACACTTTTAATTTTACAAATCCAGTTCCGGTTCCTGCTGCAGGATTTTTTGCTTCTGTTTCGCTTCCTACTCATAACGTTGGCGATACAGCTGTTATTGTTTGCGATGAAAATCCATCAGCTAATTTTGTTTGGGAGAGAGACAATGATAACTCTTGGCATGCTGTTACTGAAACACCGGCTTCATGGGGAGGACCAGGTAATTTAGTGGTTATACCAAAATATTGTTTCAACTTATCAGGTGTCGGTATTTCTCAAAACTTAGGTATCAGCAAAAATGTTTCAATATTCCCAAATCCTTCAAATGGGATTGTGAAAATTTCAACAACATTTTTATCTGAAGAGAATATTAGCGCAACTATCACAAACATGTTAGGGCAAGTTGTGGCATCTTCAAAGAAGAATGTTATGATTGACGTTATGACATTGGATATTAGCAACCAGGTTAACGGTGTTTACTTTGTTTCTGTTTCAAATGGTATTGATAAAATGGTAACACGTTTAGTATTGAATAAATAATTATTTAACATCAATTATAAAAAACCCTGCCTTTGGTAGGGTTTTTTATTAATAAATTTGACCGCTTGAATAAATATTTAATATATTTTATAACTATTTCTTTTTTCTTAGTTAGTTGTGATCATTACAATAAACTTTTGAAAAGCACCAACTATGAGATGAAGTTGAGTAAAGCGAGGGAATATTATGATAAAGAAAACTGGACTAAAGCTTCACAATTGTATGAGGAACTAATTCCTGTTGTAAAAGGTACCGATAAAGCTGAGGATGTTTACTTTCATTATACCTGGTGTGAATATTACATGAACGATCATTTGCTCGCTCAGTATCATTTTAAGAATTTTACACGTCAATTTCCAAATAGTAAACATGCCGAAGAATGTTACTTTATGAATGCCATGTGTTTTTACTATACTTCTCCTTTTTATCAATTAGATCAAAGTAGTACATACAACGCCATCAAAGAATTTCAAAGCTTTGTTGATTCGTATCCGAGTAGTATAAAAATGGATTCTTGTAATCAAACGATAGATAAATTAAGATACAAAATTGAGCGTAAAGATTATGATATTGTGAAACAGTATTATAAGCTGCAAGATTATAAGGCGACTATTGTAGCATCTAAAACGTTTATCAAAGATTATCCAGCTAGCGCATCCAATGACGAAATGTTTTTTATTATGATAAATTCATATTATTTATTAGCGAAAAATAGCATCCCAAGTAAAAAAGGTGAACGTTTACAGGGCGCAATGGAGAATTACGTTAAATTTGTTGATTTATACCCGAATAGTTTGTACATTAGCCGCGCAGAAAGTATCTATCTTTTTTGTAAAAAATTAAAAGACAATAAACTTTAAAATGGATTTTAAAAAAACAAACGCCAATCAATCAATTGTAACCCGTGATATTCGTAGGTTCGATGCTCAAACCGGAAATATATATGAGGCTGTTGCAATTATGAGCAAAAGAGCTAATCAAATAAGCACGGAGCTGAAGGAAGAACTAACCTCGAAATTACAAGAGTTTGGTTCAAATAATGATAATTTAGAAGAAATTTTTGAAAATCGTGAACAGATAGAGGTTTCAAAGTTTTATGAAAAACTTCCAAAACCATCTTTGATTGCTGTTCAAGAATTTTTAGAAGAAAAAATATATTATAGAAATCCTACAAAAACTGTAGAATAATTCTAACGTAATTTTGAATTTATAAATGGGCAGTGTAATAACTGCCTTTTTGTTTTTATGTTACACAACAAAAACATACTTATAGGAATCACAGCCGGTATTGCGGCATATAAAACCCCATTATTAATACGTTTATTAGTTAAAGAAGGAGCGAATGTAAAAGTGGTTTTAACAAAAGATGCTTCGCAATTTGTTACAGCTCAAACTTTATCGGTACTTAGTAAAAATGAAGTAATCTCAGATTTTTTTGATTCAAATAATAATTGGAATAATCATGTAAAATATGCGCAATGGGCCGATTTGATTATTGTTGCACCCCTAACTGCAAATACCCTTGCGAAAATAGCAAATGGTATTTGTGATAATGTTTTGTTGGCAACTTTACTTTCTTCTACCTGCAAAATCATGCTGGCACCGGCTATGGATCTTGAAATGTATCAACACCCGGTAACTAAACAAAATTTAACTAAAGTTGAGAGTTTGGGAAACGTGATTATCCCTGCTGAAAATGGTGAATTAGCCAGTGGTTTAACCGGCGAAGGTAGAATGGCTGAACCGGAAACCATATTTAAAAATATTGTAAATTATTTTGAAAGTAATTTGCCTTTATCAGGCAAAAAAGTATTGGTAAATGCTGGCCCAACATATGAAGCAATTGATCCTGTTCGTTTTATTGGAAATAGAAGTTCCGGTAAAATGGGAATTGCTATTGCCGATTATTTCTCAGAAATGGGAGCAGAGGTTATAGTTGTTTTAGGCCCATCTTCTTATAAACCTAATCAAAAAAGTGTAAAAGTAATTCATGTGGAAAGTGCAGAGGAAATGTACACCAATTGTATGACTCATTTTAAAGAAAGTGATATTACTGTGTGTTCAGCGGCTGTGGCGGATTATAAAGCAAAAGAAATTAGTAATAGAAAGATAAAGAAACAAGATGATTCCATGAATTTGGAATTGCAAAAAACAAAAGATATCCTTTTTGAACTTGGAAAAATAAAAACAAAAAAACAATGCTTGGTTGGTTTTGCTTTAGAAACAGAAAACCTTGAAGAGTATGCAAAACTTAAATTAACACAAAAAAACCTTGATATCGTTATCGCTAATAATGCCAGAAGTGCCTATGGTGTTGTTTTTGGCTCCGACTCTAACCAAATTACAATTATTGACAAGAGCAATAAATTGACTAAATTTGAGTTATTATCAAAAGTGGAATCAGCAAAACATATCGTTAATTTCATCATCAATTATTTAAATAGTAAAGTTTAATGTTTAAGTATTTTATAATATTTTATTTTGTTTTTACTTCGCTTTCGTTTCATGCGCAAGAGTTGAATTGTCAGGTAACCGTTAACTCAAGTCAACTCCAGGGTACAGATTTAAAGCAGATTACTGATCAAATGCAAAAAGTGATATATGAGTTCATGAATAACAGGCGTTGGACCAAAGACGAATTTGCTATACAGGAAAAAATAGATTGCTCACTTTTTCTTTCGTTGGAACAAAGACCAGCTACAGATCAATTTGCCGGATCATTGCAGATTCAAAGTAGAAGACCAACATTTAAAAGCTCTCATTTCTCTACATTATTTAATTGGGATGACAAAGATATTGCCTTTCAGTTTCAACAATTTACACAGTTAGATTTTAATATAAATAATTTTCAATCTAACCTCACTTCTATCTTGGCCTATTATGCATATGTTATACTGGCTATTGATTATGATACCTATTCTCCTTTAGGTGGAACCCTATATTGGCAACAGGCTCAGCTAACGGTTCAAAATGCTCAAAGTTCGGGTGAACCGGGTTGGTTAAGTAATGAAAAAACAGTTCGTAATCGTTATTGGTTAGTTGAAAATGCCGTGCAGCCACTTTTTAAAGGGATCCGCGATTGCAATTATGCGTATCATAGAAATGGATTAGATATTATGAATGAAAAGGTGGATGAAGGTCGCGCCAATATTATTAAAGCTCTGGATCTATTGAAACCAGTACAAGCTGCTCGTCCTGCCTCTTTTAACATGCAAATATTTTTTAATGCTAAAGTTGATGAGATTGTCAATATTTTTAAAGGAGCTTTACCCGAAGAAAAAACGGCAATTGTTGAAACGCTTACTCTGCTTGATCCAGCCAATACTACTAAGTATTTAAAAATAACCGGCGGATAATTTTTTCGTTTAAAAACAAAATAGTTTTTATTTAAACAGTTTTTTTATCGCTTCAAAACATTGAATCTAAATTGTTTTTTAATCCATAATTTTTATGGAATAATACTGAAAGATTTGATGAATGTTAATGATTTGTATTAAATGTTAAAATGAAACGCGAGAAGCATTAATTATTTATATTCGCAAAGCCATTTTTAAATGTTGTGAGCCTCTATTAATGCTAATAATTTTAAGAATTAATTAGCAGAAAATAAATCCTCATTAAGGTTATAAAATGATAAATTTAAATATTTAACTTCCTTAAATTCAAACTGAAAAAGTTATAGTTCCATTACATGAAAAAACTGATTCTTTTTGTATTATTTATTTCAATCAGTACCTTTTTTGCCCAAAGAAATTTCACGTTCAATTTACCAGGAAATGAATGTTATTTTAATTACATATGTTATTCCCAAACTAATGAGTATAATTCGCCTAGGCATCCTTTTATATTTGTTTTAGGGAAATCCGGTGAATCAGCACAACAAACTTTTGATTCAGATACTTTAAAAAAACTTCCGAAATTTTTTAATTATAAATTTGTTTACATTCCAAATGATGATCTCTCTTCCAAAAAAGAATTAGATTGCATTTATGCTTTGGTTGGCCTTGTTACTTATAATTATGCATTTGGAAAAGATAATTTGTTTTTTCAGGTAAATGACAAAAATGTTTCAAAAAATGATTTAATCCCTAATGGTTTAAATGCAATTTTTAAAAGTGTACGACTAAGTAATTCTGAAATTGATACTAACAAAAAAGATCTTGCAAAAAACGATATTTCTGAAGACTTTAAGGAAACTGTTATTGATTACGATAATCAAAAAGACGCAGATAAATTTGGTACTTTTTATGAAGATGCTGAACCAACTGCCGGAGAACAGGATCCCGCTTCACAAGTAGCTCAAAAAGCTTATTTTGGTCCACCAGAAAACTTTAACTATAATTTGACGGGAATAATTCGTGATAGATCAACAGGTGAAGCACTTCCATTTGCAAGTATACAGGTGAAAGGAACTACAAAAGGTGCTACATCAAATCCGGATGGTTATTTTACCTTATTAAAAGTGCCATCTGATACTAGTGTTTTAGTTGTGCAATATGTTGGATACGATAAAACGGAAATTTATTTAACGCCGTCTTTACCTAAGAGTAATTTTGTTATTGAAGTAAATCCTGCAAATAATTTAAAAACAATTACTGTTACAACTTATAAAGAAGATGTTGTTCTTACAAATAAAACAGATGTAAGTACGATAAAAATGACTCCAAAAAAACTGGAACAGTTACCAAACATTGGGGAAAGAGATATCATGCGTTCTTTTCAATTAATGCCAGGGGTGAGTGCTTCAAACGAATCTTCTTCCGGGTTGTATGTAAGAGGTGGTACTCCCGATCAAAACCTGGTTTTGTATGATGGTTTCACTGTTTATCAGGTAGATCATTTGTACGGATTTTTTAGCGCTTTTAACTCTAACGCCCTTAAAGATGTTCAGCTTCATAAAGGTGGTTATGAATCAAAGTTTGGAGGAAGATTATCAAGTGTTACCGAAATAACCAGCAAAGATGGTAATCAAAATAAATTTAATATTGGTGGCGATTTAAGTTTACTGAGCACAAATATTTTTGCAGAAGTTCCGATTGGAAAAAAATTCTCTTCAATTGTAGCATTTCGTAGATCATATCAAGGACCAATTTATAACCTCATATTTAGAGAATTTAATAATACTCAAGCAGCGTCTAGTGGAGGAAGATTTTCTCAAAACACAACTGTGAAATCTTTTTTCTACGATTTAAATGGTAAGTTCACTTACAGGCCGAACGATAAAGACATTATTTCTTTAAGTATTTATAATGGTACTGATAAATTAGATAACAGCTCATCATCAGGCAATAGATCTTTTGGTAATGCTTCTAACACGACCTTTAGTTTTAATTCATCAGATTTAACTAAATATGGAAACATTGGAAGTAGTTTAAAATGGTCTCGCAAATGGAGACCTCGTTTTTATGGCAACACAATTTTAAGTTATTCTAATTATTATAGTAATAGAAACAAATCAAGTGAAGTAACATTAACCCGCTCAACCGGTGAAACATCAACAACTAACAGCGGAATATTTGAAAATAATGATTTAAAAGATTATAGTGCTAAGTCAGATTATCAATGGGATATTTTTAGATTTAGTCAACTTCAATTTGGTGCTTATGCAACTGCATTTGATATAAAATATAACTATTCGCAAAATGATACCGTTACTATTCTTGATAGACACGACATGTCAGTATTAGCTGGTGGTTATATTCAGAGCAACACAAAATTATTTAAAGACCGAGTTCATTTTGTTCCAGGAATTAGAACAAGTTATTTTAAAACTACAGGTCAGCTTTATTACGAACCAAGAGCATCTCTCACGATATCTTTAACCGATCAACTAACATTAAAAGGAGCAACAGGAAAATATTATCAATTTGCTAATCGTGTAACACGGGAAGATATTTTGGCTGGAAGCAGAGACTTTTGGATTTTATCTGATAACAAAAAAGTTCCGGTAAGTTCTTCCATACATTATATCGCCGGATTATCTTATGAAACAAAGAATTTTTTATTTAGTACAGAAGGATATTATAAAAAATTGGATGGCCTCACAGAATACTCTTTACGCTTTAATGCTAGTCCGTCAGGAACAAATTACAACGAGAATTTTTTTAATGGTTATGGATTTTCAAGAGGGGTAGAGTTTTTACTGCAAAAGAAATCAGGGAAATTTAATGGATGGGTGAGCTATACACTAGGTCAGGCTCGTAACCATTTTGATGTTTATGGTGATGGATATTATCCGGCGAATCAGGATGTAACACATGAATTTAAAATTGTTTTGTTGTACAAATACAAACGTTGGGATTTTTCTGCGACCTGGATCTATGCAACGGGTCGTCCATACACAGCGCCTTCAGGAGCATATGATGTGACTTTGTTGGATGGATCTTCACAATCATTTTTTACAGTTACAACAAAAAATGGTTTAAGATTACCTGATTATCATCGTGCTGACGTTTCTGCAAATTATAAATTATTAGCAGGTGAAAAAGGAAATAAAAAAAGAAGAGAAGTGGGTTATATAGGGTTTTCTATTTTCAATGTTTACAACCACGTGAATGTATGGTATAAACAATATGCTATTGAAAATGGAACGATTCTTGAAACGAATGTGAATTATTTAGGACTTGTACCAAACGTAACACTTTCATTAAAATTAAGATAAATGAAAACATTAACTAGATTAATAATTCTTTTGCTTGTTTTAGGATTTACCTATTGCAAAAAAAAGGAAGTATCAGAATTTTCTGATATACCGGTAATTTCATCATATTTAGAACCGGGTGATTCTTTTAATGTGACTTTAACCCATCAAATCCCTTTTTCTTCTACTGCTGAATATGCTCCAGAAGACATTAATAATCTCAGTACAGTACAGGTAAATTATAACAATACAATATATACATTAACACCAATGGGCGGCGGTAGTTACGTCAACAATTCTTTAATTGTTGTACCTAACGCAAAATATAATCTTTCATTTAACTTTAATAAAAAAACAACTACAGCTTATACATATATTCCTTCTAAACCAACAAATTATACAGAATCTGTAACAGAACTAACATTACAGAAAGTGGATAGTACAACAAACCTTAGAACACTTGATCCATTGCCCGATCCAATTCAATTACTTTGGGATAATTTTGATGCATCAGCTTATTTGGTTGTTGTTGAGAATTATGAAACAGGAACTTTAGTGCCAATTCGTATTTTTAAAGGAGGAAGGGTGCCTTCAACAAACAGATTCAAGAAAACACCAACAAATTCTTCTGGACTGCAAATTAGAGCAAATGAATTTGTGTTTTTTGGAAAACACCGAATTATTTTATTTCACGTACTTCCTGATTATGCAACTCTTTATAATCAGAATAGTGTAAGCTCACAAAACCTTACTAACCCATCAACCAGCATTGTAAATGGTTATGGCATATTTACCGGGCTAGATTCGGATACACTTTATTTGGATATAAAAGCGAAATAAGAATTTTTATAATTGATTATTTCAATTTCAAATTAGAAAGTAAAAAAAGTATCTTTGATATTAGTTATTAAGCTGATTAATTATTTTTATAGAAATGAAAAAAACGACAACACTTTTTACGCAAACTGCAATCATTGCATTTTTAGTTATGGTAATTGTTTTTACAATTCCGTGCCGCTCGCAAATAGATACTTTGCACCTTAACTACCATCATACACAAAACAAGATGCATGATTCTACTTCTGCCAGAATAGATCAGTGGATCAAGAAACTTAATGGTCAGCATACCGATGTGCACGTGGTTGCTTATTATCATAAAGCAGATTTTAAAAAGTATGCTGAAGAACGTGCTGATGAATATTTTATAGTACTCAACCGAAAAGCAAGATCACTTTTTACAATTGAATCAATTGAATCAAAAAAGGGAAAAGAATATCAGAAGACTATGGTAGACATTATTTACAAACCTACCGGTGGTTCGGATACGCCTAAAGAGAAAGATGCAGCAGCAAAAAACAAGAAAGAAGACATTAAAAAGAAAGATTCAGATAAATCAGAAGCAACAACAAAAAAATCAGACAAAGACAAAAAGGGAGATACCAAAACAAATGAGAAAACTGTTGGTGAAAAAGGTAAATCTGACAGTAAAGAGACATCTGCAAAACCTGCAGCGAATAAACCTTTTGTGGTAAATGATGAATTTAAATCAAAAAAACTAATGATTGCACTTCTTGCCGAAGATCAAGAACAAATTGAAAAGCTTAAGACGAATGAAAAATCAGATGAGTTAGATGCTTATAGAAATAATATAAAAAATTACAATGAAAATATAACCAAGGCATTTACTAATTCCTGGAAAGAAACTAGCTTTGAATTGATGTCTGAAAAAGACCTGGCATCCGTTAATCTAAATGAAAAAGCGGAAGGTTGGGTATTTCTTTTACCAGGGAGGAAACAATTAGAAGGAGTTTCTTTTATGACCTATAAGGCTACTATGGTTTATCAAAAGGGAAAGAAAAGCGAATTGTTTGAAAAAGAATTTAAAGTATCATTACGAAACGGAATGCCGGATGAAGGCGATTTTTATTTACTGATGTATAAAATGAAGGTGTTTTTTAATCTTCAAAAAGAATTTAACAGAGAGCAATTAGACGAAATATTTGCTGCTAAAACACTTTATGTAGATACTGCTTTAACTGCGCTTACGAAAGAAGAATTTAAAGAGAATTATCCTTTTCCTTTTATGTATACAGGTGGAGAAGAGGTTGCGCAACAAGCTAAAACGAGAGCGAAAAATTCATTGTATTTTAAGACAGATGTACTTGGCGATAAAATTAATTTAATGATTGTTGATGCAGAAACAGCAAGCATTATTTCACGATGCACATTAAGTGGTCTTACCAAAGTTGCTGTGAAAATGCCTGATAATAAATTTGGAAACAACAGCTCATTACGATTTGGTGGTAAACAATTAGTTTTAGATTTTTGTACTGCATGTGCTTTCGCTAATATGGAAATTCTGAGACTATATACAGCAAAAGCCAAGGTTAAAAAAGATATGCTCAAGTATTTAGCTGATGAGAAAAAGCAAATAAAGTTTTTTACCCCTCTGATTATTTACTAGGGCCCATCGGCGACTTGAGAAATATTTACTAATAAAAAGGCCATATTTAATATGGCCTTTTTCATTTCCTATAGTTTAAGTGGTAAATAATAAAATAATCTTTACAAAATCTTTATAAATTCAGTATAAAGTTTAACGTTAATATTATAAATCTAAGCGTAGTTTTGTATTATAAATGGAAAGAACTATGCTAAATAGATTGCCAAAAGCACAACAATATGTTTATGGGATTCTTTTTGTAATTCTTGTTTCTGCAATTTGCTATTTAGTTTCGGATTTTATAGAATATAAAATTGTAGCTCTAATTCTTCTTTTTGCCGTTTCAGTTATGGCAATGTTTTTTGATATTTTCCCTGTTATTTTAATTGCAATACTAAGTGCGTTGATTTGGGACTTTTTTTTCATTCCCCCAAAATTTACATTTTACATAACTCAACCTGCAGATATTTTAATGTTCTTAATGTATTTTATTATTGCAATGGTAAATGGGGTATTAAATTATAAAACGAGACAATGGGAGAAAATTGCACGAAAGAGAGAAGAGCAAAGAACAACATTGGCTCTTTACAATACTTTGCTTAATTCTTTATCTCACGAATTAAAAACACCAATTTCTACAATTATTGGAGCAACGGATAATTTGAAAACAGACAAAACCAAATTACTTGAATCAGACAAAGATGCTTTAATAACTGAAATTTCTAAGGCTGCTCTTAGGTTAAATGGTCACGTGGAAAATCTTCTGAATATGTCACGCCTAGAATCGGGAGTTATTAAACCTTTTAGGGATTGGTGTGATATAAATGAACTTGCTTATAATGTAAAAAATCAATTAAAAGAATATGCTTCAAAGCACACTATTAAAATAGATATAAAAGAAAATCTACCATTATTTAAAATCGATGCAGGTTTAATTAGTCAATCCATTTACAATTTGGTTTATAATGCGCTTATTTATACTCCTTACAATAGTGTTATTGTTATGGATGCATTTTACAAAGACAAAAATCTGGTAATTTCAGTTCAAGATAATGGGAATGGTTTTCCGAAAAATGAAAAAGAAAAAGTATTTGAAAAATTTTATCGACTTAAGAATTCCAAAACAGGTGGAACAGGATTGGGTTTATCCATAGTAGAAGGTTTTATAAAAGCACATCATGGAACAATTTCTTTAGAAAATATTAAAAATGGTGGGGCAAAATTTACTATTGCAATTCCATCTGAAAAATCAGATGTAAACAATTTAAAAAATGAGTAGGCAAGAAATTTTGGTAATTGATGATGAAGCTCAAATTCGTAAACTTTTGGAAATAACCTTAAGGAATAATGGTTATAAAGTTATAGAAGCTTCTACAGCCAATGAAGGTTTGGTATTAGCGGCAAGTCACCCTCCCGATTTAATTTTACTTGATATTGGTTTGCCAGATGAAAATGGCCAATCTGTTTTAAAGAAATTAAGAGAGTGGTATCAAAAGCCAATTATTATATTATCAGTACAAAACGACGAAGAAAATATTATTAATGCACTGGATAATGATGCAAGTGATTATCTAACCAAACCATTTCGTACGGGCGAACTATTAGCGCGTATTCGTGCTTTCATAAGAAACAGTGATGTGCTTGAAGAAAAGTCAAATAGAACGATAGGGAATTTATTTATTGATTTTAAAACACGAACTGTAAAAAAGAATAACGAATTAATTAAATTAACAGCAACAGAATACACTTTACTTTCTCTATTAATAAAAAATGAAGGCAGAGTTTTAACACACCAATATATTTTAAACCAGGTTTGGGGACCAAATCAAGCAGACCAATCACAATCATTAAGAGTATTTATTGCACAATTAAGAAAAAAAGTGGAGAACGATCACAACAACCCAGAGTTAATTATAACAGAATCTCGTGTGGGTTATCGTTTCGTTTCATCGACATAAATTCATAACCATATAAAAAAATAAAATGAAAACAAGCAAAACACGCTTGAATAGGATAGCTATTGTCTTATTTCTGGCACTTACAACATCTTCTTTTTTTGGTCAGGAAGAAGATACTACAATTATAAATAAACAAAAAGGTGAGCCATTGCAAGGCATGGATGTGTCCTGGTGGAATGGCGCTGATCGCCGTTCAACCCCAACAATGGTCGGTAAATATTTTACACCAACTGTAATGGTTGACGCTAATTGCACTCACTCTTTTAATAACCCTATTGATAATACAGTAGTTGGTTCAACCGCATTGGCCCGCAATAATGAAATGCAAGTTTCAAGCGCAAACTTAGGTGGCGATTTTTATTACAAGGGTGCTCGTGCGCATATTGTAATGCAATTTGGAACTCGTTCAACTGTGATTCCTAGAAATGATGGAAGCGTTTATAAAGGGCAATATCAATTGGATAATGTATATCGTTATTTGGCAGAAGCCAATGCAGGTTATCACTTTAATGTATTGCATGGTATAAATGTAGATGCAGGAATGTTTATGTCTTATATTGGATTAAACTCATACTACCAAGTAGAAAACTGGGAATATCAAGCGTCCTATACATCAGATAATACACCATGGTTTTTTAATGGAATGAGAATTCAAATTTTTGCTACAAAAAAATTAAAGATCGAACCTTGGCTAATTAATGGTTGGCAAAGTTATGGGATGTTTAATAAGCAACCCGGCGTTGGTGGCAATATTACTTGGTGTCCGAACGAAAATATAAAAATGTTAACCAACGATTATTATGGCGCTGATGCTGCTTTGATTCCAGATAGAAAAAGGTTTCATTCCGATAATAGTTTATTGATCAGATATTTTAATCGTCCAAAATCAAAAGGGATAAGTAAAATGGCATTCTCATTAACGGGCGACATTGGCTATGAAAAGGGTGGAGGAGTGAATGGTTTTAAAAGTGATCCTGTAAAAGGACCGGCACAATATTTTGCAAGTGCTATGTTTTATAACAGAGTTTGGTTTTGCAAAGATAAATTTGCATGGACAATTGGAGGAGGCTATATGCAAAATCCCGGACGTTACCTGGTATTAGCGCCAACCGGTGATGCAAACCCATTTCCTAATCCAAATAATCCAACCCAAACAATTGGTACCCATCCATTTTCAATGAACCCTGGTGATCAATTTACAGGTTGGGATTGCTCAACTAATATAGATTTTATGCCAAATCAACATGTCTTGTTCCGTTTAGAATATGTTCACAGAGAATCAAGCGTACCTTATTTTGCTGGACCGGGTGGCGTAACTTCTCCGAGTGGATATACATTCACAGCTTTAACTCCGGGTTGGGTACCCGATTTGGTAAAAGCAGAAAGCAGGATTTTATTTGCTGTTTTATTTAGATTGTAGTTTACAAAACAGAATTTAGAAAACTGGAAAAGGATTTTCGTAAAGATTTTGAAATGATTATTTTGGAGGAACATTAAAAATGAACCCAACTCCAAAAACATTTTCAATATCTAAATTTGGATCTTCCTTCAAGTATTTGCGAATTTTTGTAATAAAAACATCTAAGCTTCTGCCAAAAAAATAATCATTCTCACCCCAAATGTCTTTCAACATTTCTTCTCGTTTTATTACATTATTTCTCCGGTCAGATAAAAATTTAAGAATATCACTTTCTTTTTCTGTTATCCTTTTTGTTTTACCACCTATGGTTAAAGATTGATTATTAAAATCGAATATGTATTTTCCTATCGAAATAATTTCTGTTTTAACTTCGTTTTTATTTTCTGGAATTCGGCGAATAACAGCTTTAATTTTCCAAAGTAATTCCTCTTCATCAAAGGGTTTCGTGATATAATCGTCGGCACCTAAACCGTACCCTTTTAATTTATCGTCTTTTAAAGATTTTGCTGTTATAAAAATGATAGGTATTTTTTTATCCTTTATTCTAACTTCTTTTGCCAAAGAGAAACCATCCATTTTTGGCATCATCACATCCAATAAACAAAGATCAAATTGATTATTCTGAAATATTTTTAGAGCTAACTCACCATCCTTGCAAAGCTTAACTTCAAAACCTTCGGTCTCTAAATAATCAACTAAAAGAACTCCTAAATTAAGATCATCTTCAGCAAGTAATATTTTGAGCTTCTCTTTAAACATTAGGCAAACTAATTATGAATGTTGTTCTTTTTTCTTTTTCGCTTTCCAATTCAATTTTTCCATCGTGTAACTCAACAATTTTTTTTACATATGCTAAACCGAGACCAAATCCCTTTACATCATGCACATTGCCGGTTGGAATTCTAAAAAATTTGTCAAAAACCTTTTTTTGATATTCCTTATCTATTCCAATACCATTATCTGTAACTTCAATAATTAAATTTTCACCACTATTAAATGTTTGAATAGTTAGTTCAGGTTTTTCTTTAGAATATTTGATAGCGTTATCAATCAAATTACATAATGTATTTGTAAGATGTGTTTTATCACCCATTACAATAAATTTTTCAGCACCCAGATTTAATTTTAAATCTCCTTGTTTGTTTTCTATTTGTATACTAATACATTTTATAGAGTCATGAATGAGTTCATGAAAATCCAATTCAGTTTTTTGTAAAGGAATTTCACCTCTTTCAAGCGCAGTCATACTTAACATTTGTTCAACTTGAAGTCTTAGTTTCTCATTTTCCTCAAGAATAATTCCTGAATAATGTTTGAGTTTATCTTCTTGCTTAATAATAGAATCTTTTGTGATCATTTTTCCGGCCAAAGCAATGTTGGCTAAAGGTGTTTTAAATTCGTGTGTCATATTATTTAAAAAGTCGGTTGTATGCTCTGATATTTTTTTCTCTTTTATGAGAGATAAAACAGTTCTCCAAAACATAACAAGTACAACAATTATGAGAATAATGGAAGTAATAAACATTGTACCCATCTCTGCTAAAATAAATTCTTCTTTCTCAGGGATAATTAACACTAATTCTAATCCATTTTTACTCGCCAATTCTTCCAAACGTTTTCGATAAATATTATTTGTAAAACTATTTTCATTTTTAATTGTAACCGGAGCTTGTTTTAAAACAACAAAAGAATAATCAAGATGAAAATTATAAAAGTTCATGAAATGTTTAAACAAAGAATCTATTTTATGGATTTCACTATTGTCTATGCACACCTCAGTACTTCTACAAGCATTAATTACAATACTACCAAAGGCCTGATTATTATTTTCTATGCTTTTACATGTTTGTGTATCAGAAGATACGGCTTCAGTTGTTTTTGCAAGAACAATATTCGCCTTTTCAGTGAACAATTCTTCCTTTATTTTTGCCGTTTCTAAAATCCAATTTACTTGAATAATCAAAACGATTAATAAAGCGATCGAAGAAATGGCGATAAATAAATAAGTTCGGTTTAGTTTCATCAGACTTTTCAAAATTAGCCATTTTATGTGGCATTTAGCTGGCATTAACAAGTCGTTAACAACACAATAACTACTTAGTAACAACATTCCTCTTAAACAAGAACTATATTTGTTATATAAATCTAATTGAAAAGAATATGAAGACAATAAAAATAACTTTAATAATTATTTTCGCTATAATAATTGCTGCATGTAGTTCTCAAAAAAAGAGCACAAAAACTGTTTCTTCAACTTCGACCCCAACTAACACTACATCAACAGGCCCTTTTTTAATTACTAAACCTACAAATGGAGTTTATGTTCCAGGAAATGAAGAGTTAACTGCAATTCAATTACAATACAAAGATGTTACTTTTGATAAGTTGAAAGATGGCTACTTCATTTATTCGCAAGGTGCATGCATAAATTGTCATCGTGCACAAAATATTTATGTACACGCGGAATCACAATGGAAAAATATTGTCGACGACATGGCATTAAGAGCTAATATCTCGGATTCACAAAAGGATGCGGTATATAAATATGTTCTGGCAATAAAAGCGACTCAGCCAAAATAATAAATAGAGAAAAAATTTAAGATGAATAAAATAAAATTACTAATAGGTGCAATAACAATATCATTAGCATCATCTTTTACAGTTTTTCAAATAGTTAACTGGAAAATAAAAAGTGACTATTCCGTAAAGTGTTCAATTGGCATGAATGGAAGTACTTTTAGCGGATTAAATGCAGTTATATTATTTAATGAAGAGGATCCTGAAAGATCAAAAATAACTGCTTCTATTGATGCAACAACTATAAATACAGGTAATGTTGAAATGAATGAACATGCAAAAGAAGCATTAAATACACTTCTGTTTCCCGTGATCACTTTTGTATCAACATCCATTAAGAAAACTAATAACGGATATGAAGCAAGTGGAAATCTAACATTGAAGGGAGTTACCAAACCAATTAAATTTCCCTTTTATTTTGATAGTAAAAAAGCTTCTGCCTTATTTCCTTTTACAGCTAAAGAGATTTTTAAAGGCGTAATTACAATTACCCCAAAAGATTTTAGCATAACGAGAAAAGGAACTCCGGATCTAGTTACCATTGAATTGACAATACCGGTTACAAAATAAACTTTTAAACTTATTGATTCAAGAATTAACTGAAACCGAAAACATTAACTAAAAGAAAAAAATAAAATGAAAAACAAAATCTTTACTCTGGTTTTATTTCTACTCTCTATCAATGGTTTTTCTCAAAATTCCAAATACGAATTTGGGAGAAGATTTACGCCTTCGATTAAAAATGAAAAAATTAATGAAGCTAAATACGTTAGTGAAATTATGCCACAATTTTGTCGTTATTTTTCATTGCCATCCAAAGATCGTGCTCTGTTTGAAGATCAAGTAAAAATAGCAGATTCACATAATGAAGGTTATGTTTATCATCTTTATTCTCAAGAATCTTTTTTCCCAGAAGAGAATTATGAGAAAGTTATAGATTTTGTTTCTGTAGAAATCTCAGCAGTTTGTCAAGGTAAAAATTTAAAATCTCAATGTAGTAGAAAAACACTCACTCCAGAACAAAAAAATATTTTGAACTCTGCTGATCTAGGTACAGATATCAGAATAAAAATTAAGTTTAAGTATAAATATCAGGCAATCGAAGACCTTGATAATGGAAGCAAGGTCAGAGAAGGTGAATATATTGTTACAGTTGTTCCAGAGACTGAAGCTGAATATCCTGGCGGATTTAAGCAAATGACAGAGTATATAAAGAAAAACATTATTAATAAAATTCCTGAAAAAGGTATTTCTAAAAAAATTCAACAGGCAGTTTTAGAATTCACCGTTAATGAGGAAGGCCAAATTATTGACACCAAAATATCAAGCACATCTACAGATCCGAAAATAGATAAATTAATACTTGATGCAACTAATAAAATGCCAAAATGGAAACCGGCACAAAATTCTAAAGGCGTAAAAGTAAAAGAAGAATTTAGTATTCAATTTGGCGGCGGTGGCTGTTAGAGCGTAAAGAAAAATTTAATTTTTTGTATCTTTAATTTAAATGCACAACATGAAAAAGCAAATTTACATCTCAATAATAATTTTTGTTTTTGCTTTCGCAACAATCTTGGTTTTAAGGTCTAATGAAACACAAGTTGAAAAGGTAACCATCCAAACCGGATTACACATCGTAGAAAATTTTAAAATGACAGGAACTATTGTTGGTTATCGAGCTACAAACACCAAATGGGTTCAGGATAAAAATAAAAAAGCAACCAGCATTTCATTTTATGCAGACATAACAACGGTAAACGAAATAATTAGGAAACTTAAATCATCAATTAAAAATTATCCAAACAAAAAGTCTAACCACGGAAAAAAAGCAAAGCTTGCATGGGTAGTTGAAAAAAAAGACGAGTCAACCTTTATAAGATTAATTCATCCCACAGAAAATAATATTAAAGTAAACTCAAAAGGCTGTTGACATAAATTTTTCTAATTGAAAAGGGAGTCAAAAAATTTATTGCTTCTTCAAAATAAATTCAACTCTTCTGTTTTGTTTTCTTCCTTCTTCTGTTTCATTAGATCCAATAGGTTTGCTGCTTCCATATCCTATTGAAGTTACCTTCGAACTCCCAACACCTTTAGCAATTAAATAATTACCAACAGCCTTGGCTCTTTTAATAGATAGCTCCAAATTTTTATCAGCATCACCGGCATTATCTGTGTGTCCGTATATTTCAATATATTTATTCGGATCTGCTTTCATATAAGATGCAATGATATCTAATTCAGGATATGAAACAGGTGAAAGAATAGATTCTCCGGTTTGAAAAAGAACATTTTTAAATGTTGTCACAATGTTTGAAGGCACAACTTCTATTGTTTGAGGTTCAAGAACTATTGTATCTGGAATTTCTGGTTTCATTAATGCGAAATATGGATTTTCAGGAGCCTCTGTTGTGTCTATCACTTCTCGTTTGTATTCAAACAAACTTACATCATCAATATAATAATAAGCATCACGTTCAATTTGTTTATTTATGGGAGAACTTATTTCTTTTGGAACGGTATTACCTGTTTGCCATAATCTTTTAATTGCAAAACTGCCGATCAATAAATCATTTTCACCACCTTTTGCTTTAAAAATTAATGTGAGTTGATGCCACTCATTTATTTCCATTCCAACTTCATCTTCTAAAGGAATGTATAAAGGTTGAAGATTGGTAATAACATTTGAATGCTCATATTTCACAGGTTTGTCCAAAAAACAAACACCAAGTTTATCAATAGCAATTCGCGAATAATCAGAAAGACTAATATACATACTTAATATATATTCCTTATTAGCCACTAATGGTTGATCAAGAGATGTTTGGAGATATTCTCTGTAAAAGCCATGAGAACAAGCAAAAATACCGGCATAACATTTTCCTGAATGTGCTTCTTGAATTCCCATTGCGTTTTGCGGAACATTTACTCTGGATACTTTTCTTGATTTCTTATTGCAGGTGCAAAAAAGATCGGGTGTGCCACGGGTAGGTGAGTTCCATGAACCAGAGGCGCCTAAAGCCGAATAATCAATTGGGATAAATTTATTTTTCTCAAAACTTGAATCGGCAATAAGATTTTGTGCCAAAGTATATTGGATACAAATAAAAAACAAAACATATACCAAGATAAATTTCACGGAACGAAAATTACATTTAAAATGCTATAACTCATAATTTCTGTTTGGATACTTATTAAGTGAAAATAATGTTTAGTTTCTGATATATGTACAAAATTTTCCCCGAAAATAACAGCTAATTTCCTTTAAGAAAACGTAAAATGAGTTTTATTTGTTGGCATGGTATTCGTTAATTTTTTTATAAAATAATAT
>JABDBZ010000038.1:0-2343 GCA_013288385.1 Bacteroidota bacterium | reverse complement strand
AAAATATTCAAAAGCAGCGCAGGACAAAATAAAAAAAGTCATGCAAGAAAAAAAAGAAGGTACGCTAATAAGTGGTAGGTCTGGAAAAAAAGTGAAAAGTCGCAAACAGGCAATTGCAATTGGTTTATCTGAGGCACGGCAATTGGGTTTAAAAGTTCCTGAGAAACCTTCAACTAAAAAGTCGTCCACAAAGAAATGAATAAAGTCAGTACTTCTAACCGTTACAAACTCGAACCTTTTATATAGTCATTTGGCTAAGATTGATGAATTAAAATACCTGAATTTTGTATGGTAAATTTTCTAATAAATATGTAAAATGCGTATGATGCTAGCCTAACTGCGAATGATTTGCATTTTTTGACGGTTTATTTTTTTTAAAATTCATCCAAATAATTCAATTCACTTTCTGCCATTTGAACTTTCAGTCTAAAATCCTACTCTTTAATCAATTTCTTAGTTAATAAACTCATCCTCACAAAATAAATCCCGCTTGGCTGTTCGCTTAAATCAATCTCTGTTTTTTCAGTTTCAATTATCGTACTCAAAATAATTTGACCAAGCCTATTGTATATTAAAACAGATTGTTTTGCTTTACTGGCAGCAACAAGCGTTATTTTATTATTGAACGGATTGGGGTAAATAGTTAAATCAAAAACTGGATTTGCAAGTTGATTTATTCCGTCACACGAACTTGCACTTTGGGTAAACGCTGTTGAATTGGTGCAACCATTTGCATCGGTACCGCTAATTGTATAAGTTGATGTGATGCTTGGCGAAACCACAATAGTTGAACCTGCACCGCCCGGATTAAATGTATAGGTTACCGCGCCGCTTGCACTTAATGTTGCGGTTTCACCTAAACATAATAAAGTATTTGTTGTTGCTACACTTATTGTTGGTTGTGGAATGACAGTCACACTTAAAGCTTCTACAGGACTTGTGCCACAAGCATTAACTGCTGAAACAAAAATAGTACCGCTTGCAGTGCCTGTTGTGGCACTAATTGTATTAGTTGTTGAAGTGCCTGTCCAGGTTCCGGGTAAACTCCATGTATAGGATGCTGCGCCTGTAACTAAAGCAATTGTGTAAATATGTATACTGCCGATACAATTTGATATTGAACCGCTAATGGTTCCGGGTTGTGGTGCGGTTGTACAACTGATAAATTTGGCTACAAAAGCATCCCCGTTACCACCAAAAGCTGTTTGATATGCTCCTACGGTAGTCATTGATGAAGTACTAGCAGTATATCCGGTTATAAAAACATTGTTACTTGCATCTAATGCAATGCCATATCCATTATCATCACTTGTTCCTCCATAATAAGTACCCCAGAGTAATGAGGTACCTGTGGAATTAAACTTGGCTACAATTATATCATTAATTCCACCTGCATAAATTGTTTGATATGCTCCTACGGTAGCTATTGATAAAGTACTTGAAGTCTCTCCGGTAATATAAACATTATTACCTGCATCTAATACAATGCCATATCCCACCTCATCACTTGTTCCTCCATAATAAGTTCCCCAGAGAAGTGAGGAGCCTGAGGAATTAAATTTGGCTATAAATGCGTCCGTGTTACCACCACAAATTGTTTGATATGCTCCTCCGGTAGCTATTGATAAAAGACTTTCAGTATATCCTGTAATATAAACATTATTACTTGCATCTAAAGCAATGCCATTTCCCTCATCATCTCCGGTTCCTCCATAATAAGTTCCCCAGAGAAGTGAGGTGCCTGTGGAATTAAACTTGGCTACAATTGCATCATAATTACCACCAAAAGTTGTTTGATAAGCCCCTCCGGTAGCTATTGATGATATACCGTTAGTCAGTCCTATTATATATGCATTGTTACTTACATCTAAAGCAATGCCATATCCTTCATCATCTCCGGTTCCTCCATAATACGTTCCCCAAAGCAAAGAAGAGCCTGAGGAATTAAATTTGGCTACAAATGCGTCCGTGTTACCACCAAAAATTGTTTGGTAAACTCCTCCGGTAGCAATTGATAAAGTACTGGTAGTATATCCAGTAATGTAAACACTATTACTTGCATCTAAAGCAATGCCTTCTCCCTCATCATCTCCGGTTCCACCATAATAAGTTCCCCAGAGTAATGAGGAGCCTGTGGAATTAAACTTGGCTACAAATGCATCCTGGTTACCACCACCGCCATAAATTGTTTGATATGCTCCTCCGGTAGCAATTGATATAGTACTTTGAGTATATCCTGTAATGTAAACATTATTGCCTGCATCTAAAACAATAGCTGTTCCGAAATCATTTCCTGTGCCACCATAATAAGTTCCCCAAAGCAAAGAGGAGCCTGTGGAATTA